>JACRCY010000103.1 GCA_016218785.1 Deltaproteobacteria bacterium | reverse complement strand
TCCGCCGCCCGCCGCTGCCCCGCCGGCCGCTGCGTACGCCGCGCCGGCCGAGGCGGCACCCGCCGGTGGCGCCGAGTCGACCCCCTGCCCCTCGTGCGGCCACCCGGTCCAGGCGGGCTTCCGCTTCTGCGGCGCCTGCGGCGCGCGCATGGCGCCGGCCGCCCCCGCGCCCGCCACGAGCGGTGGTCGCACCATGTTCATGGGGCCGCAGCACGCGCCCGTCGCGCCGCAGCCCCGCGGCAAGCTCGTCCTCATCCGCCCCGACGGCACCGAGGGCGGCACGCTCCCGCTCGCCGAGGGGGAGACGCTGGTGGGCCGCGGCCTGGGTGCCATGTTCGACGGCGACGCCTACCTCTCGCCGCGCCACGCACAGTTCGTGCTCAACGCCGCGGGGCTGGTGGTGCGCGACCTCCACAGCCTCAACGGCGTCTTCCTGAAGCTCGGCGACGAGGAGGAGATCGGCTCCGGCACGATCTTCCGCATCGGCCAGGAGCTGCTGCGCTTCGACACCATCCAGCCACCCTTGCCGCTCGAGGACGGCACCGAGGTCATGGGGAGCCCCAACCCCGGCTTCTGGGGCCGGCTGGTGGTCATCGTCGGTCGCGACGTGGACGGCTCCGCGTTCCCGCTCTTCGGCGACGCCGTCGTGCTGGGCCGCGAGCGCGGCGACATCCTCTTCCCCGAGGACGGCTACGTCTCGGGGACGCACGCCCGCATCTCGTTCCGCGACGGGCGCGTCTACCTCGCCGACCTCGGCTCGTCCAACGGCACGTTCCTGCGCGCGCTGGGCGAGCGCCCGGTGGCGTCGGGCTCGTTCCTGCTTATGGGCCAGCAGCTCTTCAAGGTGAGCTACACGTAGGCAGCGGACGGCTGGCGCCCGCTACTTCTTCGTGGGCGCCTTCGGCGTACCCTTCGTCCCGAGCATGTCCCGCTTCATGACCTCGCCCGGCTCCATGTAGTGGAACGCGTTGGCGACCTTGTAGGCGCGGCCATCGTCGAAGGTGAGCGTGATCTCGCACATCCCCTTGTTGTTCGCCGGGGACGTGGCCTTGATCTGGTTATCGCCGAGGAGGACCACGTTCTTCGCCTCGGCCCGGCAGAACTTCACCTGCACGCCGGCCTTGAACCCCTGCCCCCTGATGATGACGTCCTCGCCTCCGGCCACCGTCCCGTTCTCGGGCGTGACCGAGGTGACCTTGACGCCGCCGCCGCAGGAGGCCAGCAGGCCCAGCGCGGCGACAGCGCCCAGCGCGAAGGAGAGGCGGCGATCGAGCCTTGGCTTCATGGGATGTCCTCGCGGCGCCACGATGGCCCCGGCGGGGACTATACGAAGGGCCGCCCCTTTGATCAAGAAAGAGGCGACGGGGGGCTACATCAGGTCCTTGCGCTGGAGGGCCCGCCGCATCTTGCCGAGCGCCTGCTCCTGCAGCTGCCGGATGCGCTCGCGCGAGAGGTTGTACTTCTCGCCGATCTCCTTCAGCGTCAGCTCCTCGTCGTTGTCGAGTCCGAAGCGCTGGCGCAGGATGTCGGCCTCGATGGGCTTGAGCTGCCGGAGCAGGCTGCGCACCTCGGCCGACATCGCCTGATCGATGAGCTTCTCCGACGGGGGCGGCGCCGGGTTCGGATCGGTCACGAACTCGATGAGCTTGCGCCCGTCCTCGTCGGAGACGGTGCGGTCGAGCGAGAACGACTGGTCGAGCAGGTAGGTGCGCATCTTCTCGACCTTGGCCGCGGGGATGCCCGCCGACTCGGCGATCTCCTCGCTGGTGGGCTGCCGTCCGAGCTTGCTCGACAGCTCGCGCTTGCTGCGAGCGACGCGGTGGTACGCGTCGATCATGTGCACCGGCAGCCGCACGGCGCGCCCCTTGTCGGCCAGGGCGCGGCTGATGGCGTGCCTGATCCACCAGCTGGCGTAGGTCGAGAAGCGGAACCCGCGGTGGTAGTCGAACCGCTCCACGGCCTTGATGAGGCCGATGTTCCCCTCCTGGATGAGGTCGGCGAGCGGCATGCGGCCGTGGTTGAAGCGGCGGGCGATCGAGACGACCAGGCGGAGGTTGGCCTTGACGAAGGCGTTCTTGGCCCGGAGCATCCGCGCCTCGACCTGCGCCACGCCCTGGTAGTAGCGCTTGAACTCGCGGCTGCGCGGGGAGAAGGGGAGCTTGTCGTCGACGAGGCGCGCGAGGTCGCCGCGCGCGATGCGCCGCAACTCGGTGAGCACGGCGTCGAGGATCCGCTTGTCGATGTCGAGGGCGCGCACCCGGTCGGACGCCTTGACCGCCGCCAGTCGGACCGCGTCCTCCCGCTTGCGCGCGGGCCGGCGGCGGAGCTCGACGAGCCGCCGGCGCACCCGACGGAACTCGACGACGCTGTTGTCGATGGTCCGCTCGACGACCTTGAGCACGTGGTCGATCACCGGCACGAAGCAGGTGATCCTGCCCCACAGCTCGATCTCGATCTCCTCGATCCGGCGGGCCGCCTCGAACTCCTGCTCGGGCCGCAGCACGGCGAGGCGGGCCATCTCCCTGAAGTACAGCGCCAGGAAGTTGGCGCGCTCCTCGTCGGGGGCGGTCGTGACCGCCGCGGGCGCGGGCACCTCGGCCGGCCCATCGGCCTCGGCCACCGACTCGACCTCGGCCACCGACTCGACCGCCGCCACCGCGCTGGCGTCGGCGTCGGCTTCGAACGCGGGCTCGGCTCGGGTCTCGGCCTCGAGCGCGCGGGCCGCAAGCGCGGCGTCGGGCAGGAGCGGCGCGCGCGGCGTCTCGGGGGCGACCTGCCGCGTGGGCGCAGCCGGGCGCTGGCGACGGGCATCGAGGGCGCGTTCCGCCCCGCCGCGAAGGCTGCTGGGCTGCCGGCGACGGGCCCCCTGCGGTCGGCCCGGAGGGGTCACCATGGGCGCTCGGCCACGCTTCACCGCCGTCGGGCGAGCGAGCTGCCGGAGCGCCTGGAGTCGCACCACCGCCTTTGTGGTCGCCTTCCGCTTCATGAGGGCACTCGTCTCTCCTCTACCGACGCACACACCGGTGCATCAGAGCCAAAAACGCCCTTCCTGGTTTCAAGGGTTCAGGAAGAAACCACTCGAGTACGGCGCGCGCGCTGACCAGCCCTGCCACCTGCGGCAATGCGGCGGCCCGCCCACATGCCCTGCCTACCCCGTCCTCCGCATTCTGTTAGACGTCACTCACTCACGGAAACGTTGCGCTCTCCGGTGTATTCCTCATGGTACCACAGTAGAAAATAACGCTGAGACCGAAACGCGCAAGGGCAAGTTTGTCCGCAGCCCCACCCGACGCGTCGCGGCCTAGACAACCAGCAGAAACTGCAGCGTTTATTTAAGTGACTACAGAGCCCTAGTCCGCCAGGGGAGTGCTGCGCCGCTCCGCTACCACCAGGATCTGTCGGGAGGCTGCACCGAAGAAGCGCCCTCGCATGGAGAGGTGACCAGAGACGTCCAGGACGCGGAACCCAGCGTACTGCAACAGCCTTCCGACTTCGTGGAGCGAGTAGACGCGGACCGAGATGTCGTGCTCGAGCTGGCGTCCGTCCTCGAAGACGACTGACCGTCGGACAACCAGCCTGCTCGTGTAGTAGTTGAACTCGACCTCTTCCAGCACCACGCACCCGTCACCCTCCCACCACACCCGTGCCGGCAGATCACCGATGATGTAATCGCGGTTGACGACCTCGACGAGGAGCCTACCCCCCGCTCTTACCACCTGGGCCAGCCCCTGGGCCACCTTCCGGTTCGAGTCGTCGTCGAAGAACCCGAACGAGGTCCCCATGCAGTAGGCCGCGTCGAACGGATCATCGAAGGCCAGCTCGCGCATGTCGCCGTGGACGAAGTTGACCTGCAGGCCGCGCCGCTGGGCCTCGTCGGCTGCCCGGATGAGGAGGGCGAGCGAGAGGTCGATGCCGGTCACGCGGTAGCCGCGGGATGCGAGCTCCATGGCGTGGCGGCCCCAGCCGCAGCCGACATCCAGGACGTGCATCTCGCGGGTGAGGCCCAGCCCCTCCTCGAGGAAGGCCACCTCCCTCTTCGTCTGCTCCGGCGTCAGGTACGGGAGCGTGCGGAGGTAGTCCTCGTCGAAGACCTCCTCGAACCAGGGGCGCTTGCGCCTGCGGCGCGCCGGCTTCGGCTCTTCAGCCGGCGTCGGGGCGGCGCCTTGGCGGCCTCGCCCGCGGCCGCGCCCTTCGCGACGGCGCCGGGGGCCGGGGGCACGACGGGCGTCGGCGCCTCGTGCACCTCCTCGAGGTCGGCCCCCGACAGCTCCTCCTCCTCGTCCGCGGCCGAGCGGGGTGCCTGGATCATGGCCGCCGCCATCATCCGGTCGGCCGCACGCCCGGGCTCGCGAGCCGCCTCACCGGCGGCGGCCGCAGCCGCGGCCGCCGCCGGGGCACCCGCGACCTGGTCGGCGACGATGTCCGGGAGCTCCACCAGGTCGGCGCCCGACAGCTCCTCGGCCCCCTGCTCCGCGGCGCCCTGCGCCGCAGGCACCGGCGGCGGCGGGGCGGGCGGCGCCG
>JACRCY010000025.1 GCA_016218785.1 Deltaproteobacteria bacterium | reverse complement strand
GTCGTGCTTCCGCCGCGCGGCAAGAAGGGCAAGCCGCGCACCGTGCAGCGCCGCCGCCCGATCTACACCGTGTGCTACCAGGCGATCCTCGCGCAGCGACCGAGCGTGCAGGCGGCGCTCCTGACGGTCGACCCGCACACCGGGCACGTCAAGGCCATGGTCGGCGGCTACGACTACCAGCTGAGCCAGTTCAACCGCGCGGTCCAGGCCAGGCGCCAGATCGGCTCGGCCGTCAAGCCCTTCATCTACGGTGCGGCCATGGACAAGGGCCTGACCGAGCTCTCCGTCCTCTACGACGCGCCGGTGGTCTTCCGCACCGCGACGGGCTCGTGGTCGCCGAAGAACTACGACCACGACTACCACGGCGCCATGACCCTGAAGCTGGCCATCGCCAAGTCGATCAACACCATCGCGGCCCAGCTCGTCGGGCGCGTCGGCGTGGACCACGTGATCGACTTCATGCGCCGCGTGGGCATCAAGTCGCAGGTGCCGCGCCACATCTCCATCGGCGTGGGCACGCCTGACTTCTCCCTGTGGGAGGTCTGCTTCGCGCAGGCCGCCTTCGCCAACGGCGGGCTCAAGGTGCCCCCGATCTTCGTGCTCAAGGTGGTGTCGCGCGACGGCAAGGTGATCGAGGACCACTCCGCGGAGCGGCCCCAGGAACGCGCCATCCCCGCCGAGGTCGCCTACCTGGTCACCGACCTGATGAAGGGGGTCGTCGAGTACGGCACGGGCAAGAAGGCCCGCGAGCTGGGGCGCCCCGTGGCGGGCAAGACCGGGACCTCGACGGGGTTCCGCGACGCGTGGTTCGTCGGCTACACGACCGACTGGCTCACCGGCGTCTGGGTCGGACGCGACGACTTCAAGCCGATCGCCTACAACGTGACCGGCGGGCAGTTCGCGCTGCCGATCTGGCTGCGCTTCATGGAGGCGGCCCACCCCCCTGGCCCCCCGCGCGACTTCGAGGCGCCTCCCGGGATCTACTTCGTCCGCGCCCTGCCCGAGAGCGGCCTGCTGGTGCCGCCGGGCACGCCCGGCTCGGTGATGGTCCCCTTCCGCCGCGGCACGGTGCCGACCGCGCATCCGCTCGGCGCCGGACCGAAGCCCGGGGCCAAGCCCGAGGAGCCCACCTTCGAGGACGTGCAGTTCTGACCGGGGCTGGCGGCCGCAGGCCGCAGGCCGCCGCAGCCATGCCCGGGGGACCGTCAAGAAGATGCGCCCCTTGAGCGGCGCCCGGCCACGAGCCATAATGGAGGCATGGACGGCGCGGACGTCACGATCGAGATCCTGAAGTCGATTCGCGACGAGATCCGCCGGACCAACGAACGACTCGACGCGGGGCTCGGCGACCTGCGCACCGAGATCCGGGCCACGAACGAGCACCTCGGCGCGACCAACGAGCGACTCGAGCGACTCGAGCGGCGGCAGACCGAGAGCGAGGTGAGGCTGGCGACCGAGCTGACGGCCGTGGCGCACGCCGTCCGCGAGGTCCGGGACCTCCTTGCCGACCGGCTCGATCTCCGGGACGAGGTCAAGGCGCTCGACCGTCGGGTGACGGATCTCGAGCGGCGCGCCGGGTAGCCGCCCTCATCCGGGCGCGCTACCGTGGCCCCGTGCCCACGATGGAGCCCCGGCGCATCATCTCGGCCTCCCGCCGCACCGACCTGCCCGGCTGGCACGCCGAGTGGTTGGCGGCCCGCCTGCGGGCCCTGCGTACGCCGGTCCACTCGGTCTTCTTCTGGACCCGCTTCCCCGCCGCCTTCGTCCGCCCCGGTCCCCTGCGCGACGCGCTCCGCGCCGTCGAGAACCCCTTCGTCCACCTGACGATGACGGGCCTCGGCGGGACGCCGCTCGAGCCGCGTGTGCCGCCCACCGACGACGTCTTCGCCACCCTGCCCGCCCTGATCGACCTCCTGCACGGCCAGCCCGAGCGGCTGCTGTGGCGCTGCGATCCGCTGCTCCGAGAGCGGCACACCCCCGATCGGCTGGCGCGGCTCTTCGAGCGCTGCGCCGCACACGGTCTCCGGAGCTGCACCATCTCGCTGCCAGCCACCCAGAGCCTGAAGGGGGATCTCACGCCCCAGCTCGCCGCCTCCGGGATCGCGCCGTGGCCGGCCGGAGCAGGGACGGCGTTCGTCCGGCAGGTCGCCGCGATCGCGGGGGGCCACGGCATCCGTCTCGCGGCCTGCGCGACCCCGGCGCTCGACCCCCTCGTCCGGGAGGGCGTGATCGACCGCGCCCAGTGCATCTCGGACACGCTCGCCGCCCGCCTCCATCCCCGCGGGGTCCCCCTGGAGCTGCCCAAGGACAGCCACCAGCGCCGGGCCTGCGCCTGCGTTGCCTCGGAGGACGTCGGGTCCTACACGGACCACCCGTGCCATTCAGGGTGCGGGTACTGTTACTCCAAGGCTGGCGGGCCGGTCCCGGGCGCGCCGACAACCCCAGGAACTCCCTGGCAATCGTACGCTTGACAGGGTGCCAAGGGCAGGTATCATACGGGCTTCAAGGGACTGCCGACGGCCCAGTCGGGCTAGAGATAGCGTCGGTGTTCCGAGTCTCTGGGGATGGGCTGCTCGCGCTGGAGCCCGAGTCGCAGGTCGCTGCCGGGGACCTCTCGCTTACCCGCCGCGGAGGAGGACATGTCAGGATTCGCGAAGTTCGTCAAAGAGGCGATGCCTTGGATTCTCTTCAACGGCATCGTCTCGGTCGTCGTCATCGCGATCATCATCGAGCGCCTCGTGTACTTCCTCGGCAAGGGCGCCGTGAACGCCAAGGCGTTCCTCGAGCAGATCCGCAAGCTCGTCGCGGCCAACAACGTCGACCGTGCCATCAAGCTCTGCTCGGCGACCGAGGCCCCGGTGGCGCGCGTGGCCAAGGCCGGCCTCTCGCGCGTGCACCGCGGCGAGGCGGCCGTGTCGGCGGCCATGGAAGAGACCCTGGTGGACGCGACGCCGGAGATCAAGAAGCGCGTCAACGTCCTCTGGTCGCTGGCCAACATCGCGACCCTGATCGGCCTGCTCGGCACCGTGTCGGGCCTCATCAAGGCCTTCGGCGCCATCCAGGGGGCGAAGCCGGAAGAGCGCCAGGGCATCCTGGCGTCGTCGATCTCCGAGGCCATGGGCAACACGGCCGTCGGCCTCGGCATCGCCGTCCTCTGCATGATCGCGCACGTCTTCCTCGGCGCCATGTCGAAGAAGCAGGTGTCGGAGCTCGAGGGCTTCGCGATGAAGCTCGAGAACGTCCTCGCCGAGGGCGCGCACCAGGTCGCGGCGCCGAGCGCCTCCGCCGGCCGCTAGGGTCCTCCGGGCGCCCGGGAGCGTCATGAACACCGCGCAGCTCAAATCGAAGTGCCGCCGCCTCCGCGTGGAGCAGGAGGAGGAGCAGGAGGTCAGCGGCGAGCTGAACGTCATCCCGTACCTCGACGTCGTCACCAACATCGTCATGTTCCTCCTCGCGTCGATGACGACCTACCAGCTCACGTTCGGCAACCTGAACATCACGGCGCCCTCGCGGTCGGACACGCCCGAAGGCAGCGGCCGCGAGAGCGAGCCGAAGGAGGAGCTGAACCTCTCGGTGTTCGTGACCGAGGGCGGCTTCACCATCGCGGCCAAGGGCGGCCAGCTCGTCAACCCACGGACGAACACGACCCCCACCATCGAGACGCGCCCCATCACCGACGCCGAGCGCGCGACGCGCGGCGGCGACATGAAGATGGGCAAGAGCATCTGGTGCCCCGAGGAGCTGCAGCTCGAGTGGGACTACGTCGCCCTGTCCAAGAAGCTCGCCGAGTTCAAGTACGGGCCGAACGTCTCCGAGGACATCAAGAAGGAGACCAAGGTCATCCTCACGGCCAATCCGGGCATCTGTTACAACGTCCTCGTGCGCACCATGGACTCGGTGCGCAGGGACACCGAGAACCGTGAGCTCTTCCCCGACGTGATCCTGTCGGCCGGGGTCCAGTAGGAGACGCCATGGCCAAGGAGCTCACCCGGCAGGAGGCTCGCAAGTTCATGAACGGGTTCAAGCGCAAGATGGACGAGATCGAGCACACCGATCTCAACATCGTGCCCATGATGGACATGATGACCATCCTGCTGGTCTTCCTCATCAAGAGCATGACCGCGAGCGCCGAGAACATCGCCCTCGACCAGGACCTGCAGATGCCGAAGGCCCTGACGTCCACCGAGGCGCGCGGCGCGCTCAACGTCCAGGTGACCGCCAACTGGATCCTCGTCGAGGGGCAGAAGGTCGTCCCCATCAAGCGCGGCAAGGTCGACCCGGCCGACAAGCGCGACGGCGAGACCGGCTTCTCCATCACCAAGCTCTACGACGAGATGAAGAAGCAGTCGGAGCGCGACAAGCGGCGCGCGGCGATCACGGGGGACAAGGCCAGCGGCGAGCTGACCCTGATGGCGCACTACAACACGCCCTACCGACTCATCCTGGAGGTCTTGTACACCGCGGGAGAAGCGGAGTACGGGAAGTACCGCCTCCTGGTGATGTCGCCGAACAAGGAGCAGTAGGCGCCCGGCGGGGGCGGGCGCCCTACTTCCGCCCCGTTCCCCGCCTCCGGCGCCGATCCGCCAGCGCCAGGACCGCCAGCAGCACGGCCCACCCGACCGGGTGCCCGGACGCGCTCCGGCAGCCGCACCCGCCCGACAGGTCGTGGTCGCGCGGGCCGGAGGGCCGCCTGGCCAAAGCCCACGCGCCGCGCTTCAAGCCACTCCCGGCACCGCTTCCGCGCCACTCCCCGCGACGTCGATCGGGCGGTCGCGAGGCCGGCCCGGCCGCTCACCCGCTCCGATTCGACGGTCAGCGGCCTTCGATCAGTCACTCCTGAAGCTCGATCAGCCACTCCGGGCGCCCGATCAGCCACTCCGGCCGAGCGATCAGCCACTCGGGAGGTGGTGCGGGGGCCCGGCCGGGGCACTCCCGAGCGCTGATCCGGGCCGGTCGACTGCGCTTTCGGGGTCTGTGAACCGGTGGTGGCCAGTGAATTGTAGGCGGAACTACAGTTCGTCCCCGGTGCTGGCGCCCTCGGGAGTGGTCTCGGGCTCGTCACCGGCGCCGCTCCGGCGCACCTGGACCAGGCTCAGGCGCACCAGGTCGCGGTACGGCAGCTCGCTGCGCAGC
>JACRCY010000106.1 GCA_016218785.1 Deltaproteobacteria bacterium | reverse complement strand
CGGTGCTGGCCTGTTGTTGTATACGCTGTGCGAAGCCGCGGGACAGAGGCCGGCCCGACGTGCTACCGACGACAAACCGCGGTCAAGATCGGTGGGGAGATAGCGCCGGGAGCCCCCGGCGCGGTAAACTCACGCTAGGCGGCGTGGGCGCTGCCAGGCTGGCCGAGCCTCGGCAGCGAGGCCCCTCAGCCACGATTGTGCCGTGCGGCTCCTCGCGGCGCAACGACTCAACGGGGGGCCAGGCTGTGGCGCCGATCCACTCCCCCGGCCCTCGCTGGCTCGGGGAAAGCGACCACCTCGACCGTGGCGCGGAAATCCTGGGCGGTGGTCACGGTCAGCGCGAGGTCGTCGCTGACCCGGGTGTAGAACCCGAGGTCGATCTTGACCAGGCGGTCACCGGCCGCGGCGAGCGCGGTGAGCGCGGTGGCGGACGCGAGGTCCCCATGAGGAAGGTGCCACCCGGCACCCTGACCCTGGTGGGGCCCTGTGGCGGCGACGGCTCCGGCGCCGTGTCACGCGGCTGCGGCCGCGCCGCGGACGCGGTCGCGGGCGGAGCGGTGGGCTGCGCGGACGCGGCCGGTCGATCCGGCACGAGCGCCAGCGCGAGAGCGATGGTGGCTGCGGCCGCGAGGCCGGCGACGACGACGGCGAGGCGTTTCATGATCCCTCCTCTGGTGGGCGCTTCCCCGCAGTCCAGGAGAGCAAGAACGAGGCCACGGCGCAAGTGGGCGAAGCGGCAGACGGGCCTCAGGCGGGTCTCGGCTGCGACACGCCCGCGCCCTGACGCACATGTCGCGGATCCGGCACCTGACGCCCGGCCCCGTTGGGGGCGAGCCGCGCGGCCGGCTCGCTACCGTCGCCGACGACGGCGCCAGCGAGCGGCGGCCAGCAGGGCGAGGGCGCCGGCCAGCCTGCCGCCCGCGCCCGGGCCCGTTGCGCAGCCGCACGCGGTGCTGATCTGGTGCGTGCCCCCGCCGTCCGCCCCGCCCCCATCGGCCACGCCCCCCTCCGTTCCGCCGCCGTCGTCGGCCACGGTCGCGTCGTCGGGACTGCCGGCGTCGTCCTGCCCGCTGGCGTCCTGCTGTACCCCCGCGTCGTCCTGCGCGCAGGGCGGCACGGCCGCGAACCCGTCCTGGGGCGACTGCCCGATCCGCGCCCCGGTCTGCGGCCCGTAGGCGCCGTCCTCGGCGATCGAGTCGCCCGGGTGGTTGTAGTTCCACAGCCGCTGGAACGCGAGCACGCTGTCGGCGCGCAGGTCGACCGCGCCCGGCCCCGAGTAGGTGAAATGCACCAGGTCGCCGGCGCCGTACCAGGTGAAGTCGTGCGCCTCGAGCGCCGTCGTCCACGCCGAGTAGTTGCTCACGTCGAGGGCGAGGCCCGACTCGTGGTTGGTGCTCCCGGGCGTGGCCGCGGCGGTGATGCCGCACAGCCCTTGCTGGAACCAGTAATAGAGGAGGTACTGGGCCACCACCGACCGGAGCATGCTGGTGACGTCCATGGTGGTGCCCGGGTGCGCGTCGAGCGTCGCCACCAGCTGGTCGCGGGCCGGCGTCTCGAGGAACGGCAAGACCGCGCTGCCGAGCGACAGGTTGGGCCGGGCGGGCACCTCCGCGTAGATGCCGGGCCGTGCGCAGTTCACCACCTGGAGGATCTGCTCGGACAGCCCGCGCACCGCCGCCGTGGAGCAGCCGCCGGCGGCGGCGATCTCGTCCACGGTGAGCCCGTAGACGGTCTTCGAGATCGACTCATCGGGCTCGGCCCCGTCGGGCGGCTCCTTGCAGGCCGCTATCGTGAAGGCCGCGAGAGCCGCGACCACCGCGAGGGCGGCGATCAGGGCCTGGGGCCGGGTGGCGGCCTGAGAAGGACGTGGCACGGTCAGCGACCTCGACGGCCTGAGGGTACACGAGGAACGCTCGCCATGGCGAGGCGAGTCCCGTAGCCGGCCGGCACGCCGTCCGGTGTCCGGTTTCCCGGACGGACAGCGAGCTGCGCCTCACGCGAGCCAGGCGTGATCTCCGGGTGCTAGGCAGGGGACACGTTCCTACCACGTATCATCGCGACATCACGCCGGTGTTTCTCTCTACCGCGCGGTTTGTCCCAACCGTCTACAATCCGCGCGGTAGAGAGGATTTCACGCCTGATCCCATGGTGTTGAAGAGTAGGAACCTGTCCCCTACGGGGGCCACCGGATGCGCGCCTCGCACGGCAGCGGCGCCGGATCGTGCGCCTTGAGGTACATCTCCAGCGCCGCCTTGGGGCTCAACGGCAGCACCTTCCCTGGCGGGAACGCGGCGAACGCCTTGTAGTTGTCGCCGCCGCCGGCGAGGAAGGTGCTCACCACGAGCGTCAACCGGTCGCGCGGCCGGAGCAGCTTCCCGGCCCGGCGCACCTCGGCGCGGCCGGGCCCCTGGAACCTGATGGTCACGCCCGCGGGGTAGAGCGCGCCCTGCCCGCCCGGCGTGCGCCGCGACATCTCGTCGACCAGCTTCAGGAGATCGGCGCCCGTGATGGCGAAGACGGTGAGCGTGTCGGCGAAGGGGAGCACGTCGTGGATCTGCTGCCGGGTGATGGGGCCCGCGGGCAGGCTGGTGCGGATGCCGCCCCGGTTGGTGAAGGCGACATCCGCGCGGGCCGCCGCGCGGCAGGAGTCGGCCACCAGGTTGTGGAGCGGCGAGGGCGATCCGGGCCCGAGCACGTGGTCGTCACGGCGCGCCGCGACGGCGAGCCGCCCGACGACCTCGTCGCCCGCGCAGCGCTTGCGGAACGCGGCGAGGCCCTCGGCCACGTCAGGCGCCTCGGGCAGGTTCCCGTCGATGGGGTAGAGGCGTGTCCCCCGCACCGCCACTGGGCCCTGCGGCGGCACTTCCAGATCGACGCGGCCCAGGAACCGGCCGTCGGAGCCAGCCTGGACGATGGTGGTCGTCCCCACCCTCAGCGGCGTGTGCAGAGCGCGGTGGTCGTGCCCCGAGACCACGACGTCGATGCCCGG
>JACRCY010000099.1 GCA_016218785.1 Deltaproteobacteria bacterium | reverse complement strand
GAGGATGTTGGCCATTGCCTCCTCCTTCGGAGTCGATCCCCCCGCGCGTGCAACGCAAGGGAACCGTCTCTCGACGGTGGAGGCAACTTTTCTTTACGATCTCAGCCGCTTAACCTCGGGACAAGAACGCAGGAGTGTCGACCTCCGCGCCCCCCTCTGCCGCGAGCCGGGCGATCCGGGCGAGGATGCCGTCCTTGGCCTCGACGGTGCCGGCCTTCTCGCCGAGCGCCGCCAGCAGGCCGATGTTGGCGGTGATCCCGCCGATGCCGTCGTGGAGGTCGCGCAGCAGCAGCGCCTGCTGCTGCAGGAGGCGGCGCTCCTCGCGCAGGCGCTCGATCTCCCGCGCGGCCCGCTCGGCGCGCACGCGGTCAGTTACGTCACGGAGGTAGAACAGCGTGCCCAGGGAGCGCTCGCCGTCGCGGATCGGCGTCGCCACGCGCTCGTACCAGGTCGTGGACTCGCCGTCGTCGATGGCGACCGGCTCCGCGGCGCGCGGCCCGGCGGCCTCCGCGGGCGGGGCGAAGTGCGGGCGCCACGCGGCCGGCACGACGTCGGTCACCTTCCGCCCCAGCGCCCGCCGCGGGCTGACGCCGAGCCGCGCCGCCGCCGCCTCGTTGAGGTCGGCGAGCCTCCCCGCGTCGTCGACCACCACCACCATGGACGGCAGGCTGTCGAGGAGGACGCCGCGCGCGAGCGGCACGAGATCGAACGTGGCGTAGCCGAAGATGACCCACACCCAGAGCCACGACGTGACCAGCAGCGAGAACATGGAGAGGTTCAACCCGGGGATCGGGCTGAGCCCGAGGACGAACGAGGCGTCGATGAGGCCCGGGATGAGGTAGGCGAGGAACATCGCGCCGAGCTGCCGCCGGCGCACCGGCGAGGCCCCCCGCCAGCCCCAGACGAGCACGACGAGGCTCCCCGCGCCGAGGAGGTGGGACACGGCCGCCACCCCCCGCGCCCACGGCCCCCACTGGTAGACCAGCACCCCGATGCCGAGGCTGTGGTCGATGGCGAAGTGGTGGCGGAACAGATCGTGGTGCCTGGTGGTGAGCGCCACCGGGACCGTGAGCAGCGGCACGAGGAGGACGAGGCCCCAGATCCAGCGCCGGAGCCAGCGCCCTCGCCCCACGAACGCGCACACCATGGCGAGCCAGGCCGGAGGGATGAAGACGATGAAGACGAGCTTGACCTGCAGCCACAGGATCTTGTCGTCCAGGCGCGCGCTGGTCAACTCGAAGTAGTAGGTGATCGCCCAGACCGCCGCGAGCAGGTTGGTCAGGGCGTAGAACCGCGAGACAGCCGATCGCGAGCGCGCCAGGGCGAAGCCCGCCAGCGCGACGTAGAGCGCGCCGGCGACCAGGAGGAGGTTGACGAAGCTGCGCATGGATCGACGTCCGGCGTCCGGGCAGCCCATTGTTCCGCAGCCGCGGGCGCGAGGACAAGCCACACCGGCGCGGCGCGGCCCGGGGTACGCGTCCTTCGCGCTTTCGCCGCCCGCGAGCATGCGGGACGCGAGTTCACGAGACGTGCCACACGTCCGCGCCGTGATTGCGGCGGGTTGCCGGTGGCGTGACGGTCCCTGTCCGGCCGCATCCCCGGAGAGCGTCCGGATCCACGGACGGGGGAGCTGACGGTCGCCCACGGCGCGGGCGATGCGGGCGGACGGGGGCGATGCGGGCGTGCGGCCGCTTGACAGGCGGTCTACAGAAATGTAGATCTTCACTGAGGAGTCCGACATGGCCAGGGTGATGCAGATCTCGGCGCAGATTTCGGCGACGACGCGGGAGCTCATGGAGACCTACGTCCGCCGGACCGGCGTCAAGAAGGGCTTCCTGGTCGAGCAGGCGCTCCTCCACCACTTCCAGGCGCTGGAGCAGCTGCCCGCGGAGTTCATCGTGCACCCGCGCATCGTCGTGTCGCGCGCGACCGGCGCGAGGATGCTCCGTCAGGAGGCAGCGGCCAGACCCACGCCGGCCCTGCGCGAGCTGATGCGCGATGGAGATTAGGGCGCTCCGGCCGGGCGACGATCGCGCGGCCTTCAGCTCGGGCGACGAAGCGCTCGACCGGTTCTTCCACCGGTACGCCGGGCAGAACCAGTTCCGCCACTACCTCGGCGTCACGTACGTGGCGGTCGACGGCGGCCGCGTCCGCGGGTTCGCCACGGTGGCCCCACGCCACATCGACATCGAGGACCTGCCCGAGGCGAAACGGAAGAAGCTGCCCCGCTACCCCGTTCCCGTGCTCGGGCTCGCCAGGCTCGCCGTGGACCGGTCCGCTCGGGCGATGGGGCTCGGCGCGCAGCTCCTCCGGTTCGTGCTGTCGATTGCGGTGAGGCTGGCCGAGGAGGTGGGGTGCGCGGGCCTGGTCGTCGACGCGAAGCCCGACGCCGTCGCCTTCTACGCGAAGTACGGGTTCACGCCGTTCGACGCCCTCGAGGGCGAGTCGGACGCACGTCCCCGCCCCACGATGATGTGGTTGCCGATTCAGGCCATCAAGGCGGCACGAACGCCCGCGCGGTAACCCGAGCTGCGGGCTGCGGGCTGCGCGACTACTGCACCAGGTGCTCGAGGTGCTTCTGCAGCGCGCGCTTGAGGTCCTGGTCGGGGGCGCGCGGGCCGAAGTTGGTGCGCCAGATGCCGGCGGCGACGCGGCGGTTGCGCACGCGCACCAGCACCTTGCCGTCGAGCAACGCCACGATCTCGTGACCCGGCGACTGCACGACCGTGAAGCGTTGCCCCTTGCGGAGCGGGACGTCGATGGCGGCGAAGAACCTGGCCGCGATCGACTTGACGTCGGGCGCGTCGAGGTCGCCGAGCTCGGTCTGGAGCCGCGCGCGGATCGCGTGCGCCATGAGCCCCCGCTCGACGTCGCGCAGCATCACGAAGTCGAGGGCCCGGCCCCAGTCGCCCTTGGTGAGCCACTCGTAGAGCCGCGGGCGGTCCCGGAGGGTCGCGAGGCCGCCGGGGGTCGCCGCCAGCAGCTTGCGGAACGAGCCGCGGCCGTCGTGATCGTCGACGTAGAACGCGGCAGCGTAGACCTTGAAGACCAGGTAGACGCGCTTCAGGCCGACGCCGGTCACGGTGTGGCGACGGCCCAGGAGCTCCCGTCTGATCGAGAAGGCGGCCCCCGAGCCGGGCTCGGTGAGCGACTGTGCCCCGGCCGGGCGCGCGGCCGCGAGCGGCAGCGCCAGGGCGGCCGCGACGGCGAGCGTGACGGCGGCGCGCAACGGCATCACGGCCGCTCCGAAGAGCCCGGCGCGGGCGGGCGCGGCCCGGCAGGCTCCGGCGCCGACGCGGGGG
>JACRCY010000021.1 GCA_016218785.1 Deltaproteobacteria bacterium | reverse complement strand
CTTCGCGCCGTACTTCTGCCCGGCGTGCGACCTGGAGAAGGTGCTGCTCATCGAGGCGGCGGAGCTGGGCGCCCAGGGCACGCCCAGCGCGCCCACCTGTCGCTGCGACGAGTGCGACGGGGTGATGGACTTCGACGACATGGAGGAGTCGTACTTCGCCTTCCTGTCGTCGGGACGGAAGCTGGCGCAGAACGCCAAGGTCGAGGCGGTGTTGAAGGAGATGTCGCCGACGGACGGCAAGGGGGATCGGAAGATCCGGTCCCGCGTCGGCATCACCGCGGTCTCCGCCGTCGGCTCGCAGGTCCCCTCCTCCGCCCCGTCGCTGCCGTCGGTGCCCTCGCTGCCGTCGATCACGCGCCCCGGGTCGCAGCCGGGGAGCGGCGCCGGATCGAGCACGCCGCCCTTCGGACAGACCGGGACCAGCCCGGGGTCGCGGCCAGGGAGCGGCGCGGGGGCGCACCCCGGCAGCCCGCCGTCGATGACCGCGCTCGACATCGCCGCCACGACGCGTCACGACGCGAGCACGTCGAGCGTGACCGCGGGAAAGCCGAGACTGGCGATGATCCTGGTGGTGACGCTGCTGCTGGTCGCGATCGGGCTCCTCGCCTACGTCATCCTCTTCGGCCAGTCGAAGCCGAAGGTGAAAGTTCACGAGATGCCCCAGACTGCTGTCGAGGTCGTTCGACCTCCAGCGGTCTGACGCGGTTCGGCGGGTTGAAGGTCGAAGGTTGAAAGCCGAGGGATTCAACCTTCAGCTTCCGACCTTCAACGGCTTCTACGCCATCAACCCCTTCTTGTAGGCCAGCAGCTCCTTCTGCACGCGCAGAAGCAGTTGGTTGGTCTCCAACACGTCGCGCGTGCGGGCCCGGATCTGCTGCGCGAGGCGCTCGCGCTCGCGCGCCTCCGTGTCGAGCATCTCCTGGTACTTCACCTGCACGACGGCTTCGTCGGTGACGTTGCGCTGGATCTCGATGCAGCCCATGGGCTCGGCGTTCGGGCCGAGGACCGGCATCGCCGAGAGGATGAAGCGGTTCTGCCCCTCGGCGCCCGGGATGGTCGAGTTGATCTCGTCGAGGCGCACGTGCCGCTTCTCGCTCCAGCACTGGTAGGCGATGCAGCGCTCCTTGCAGATGTCGTGCTGGATGACGTCGTAGCACTTCTTCCCCTTCAGCCCGCGCGCCAGCTGCCGGGGGAGGAGCGAGTAGAAGGCGCGGTTGAACTCGACGATGTTCCGGTCCGCATCGCAGACGAAGTAGCTGTCGATGACCGCGTCCGCGAAGTTCTTGAACACGGTGAGGAATTGCTCGAGGGGGCCCATGACGAGGTGAAGCCTAGCACCGGGCGTCCGGCGCTGTCAAAAGCGGGTCAACCGGCCCCGCCGCTCTCGGGCGCAGCGCCCTTCTTCGGTCGGGAGCCCGGCAGCAGCGCCCCGCACGCGAGGGCGAGGGCGAGGAGGATCGCCGGCAGCGCCGTCAGGCGCCACAGCGGCGGCCGGAGCCAGAGCGTCATGCCGGCGGCCGTGGGCACGCGCTCGCTCAGGCGCGGCGCGCCGCGGCCCTCCGGGCACACGACCCGGCCGTCGGCGTCGAGGAGCCCGAGGCCCACCCCGGCCTGAGCCTCCAGCTGCGCGAGCCGTTCGCACAGTGACCGCACCTCGAGGTCGGCCGCCGCGTAGCCGCGCAGGCTGCCGTCGGGGGCGAGGATCGGCGCGCCCAGCTCGATCCGGTCCACGGTCCCGGCCTCGATCACCGACGCGCGGTGGGTCGCACGGCGGGCGACGAGGGCCTTGAGCCGCGCCGGCGACGGGTCGAGCGCCCCCACGAGCCGCCGCTCCCCGCCGACCCGGGCGCCCGTGTCGAAGGCGGCCACGACGCGCCCCTCGCGGTCGGCCACGAGGAGCCGGCGCAGCGCGGGGAAGCGCTCGCCGAACACGCGCAGCGAGCGCTCCAGCGCCTCGGGGACCAGCGCCTCCCACTCCTGGAAGTGGCGGGCGAGACCGGCGACCACGTCGGTGTGCGCGCCGACGTGACTCGACACGGCCTCCGCGCCGGCGGCGCGAGCAGCGGACCGCCATGCGCCGCCCGGCCCGGCCAGCCGCTCCGCGGCGAACCCCAAGGAGACGGCGACGACCAGGGCGAGGGCGGCGATCGGGCGGCGACCCATGCCGGGGAAACCTATGAGATTTCCGGAACCTTGTCAATTCCGGCGATGGCTCACGGGCCGGTTCGCCGTGTGGGGCGCTTCCTTCGCCGGGTAGACAGTTTGACCTCCATGCCTACATGTAGTATCATGTAGTCGAGAGGACTGCCATCCATGAGCCGCAAGATGTTCCAAGAGTTCCGGCACCGTAGGCCCCTCGCGCTCCTCATCCCCCTCCTCATCGCGGCCGTGCTGGTCCCCATCTTGATCAGCCGCTGCGGCATGGGCCGGGCCGCCGCCCGGCCGCTGCGGCAGCCACGCGCGGTGGTCGACGCCCACGCGCCCCAGGCCCCGGCCGCCCCGTCGGTCCCGGCCAGCGCGCCGCTGTCGATGGACCTCGGGCGCGCCCGGCTGGACGGCTCGCGCTACGTGGTCGACGCCGCCGACGGCCGCACGGTCGAGCTGACGCTCGAGCCGGCCCTGCAGAAGCGCGCGGAGGAGGTCTTCAGGCGCCACGCCGTCGCCTACGGCGGCGCGGTGTTCGTCTCCATTCCCGACGGGCGCGTGCTCGCCATGACCGGGCACTCGCGGGCGGAGCCGAAGCGCACGGTGGCCGACCTGACCCTCCTCCCGTGGGCGCCGGCCGCGTCGGTCTTCAAGGTCATCACCTCGGCCGCGCTGCTGACCGCGGGCGGCGTCGATCCCGCTCGCCGCGTCTGCTACCACGGCGGCGGCAGCCGCCTGCGGCGCGAGAACCTCGAGGATCGGCCCCGCCTCGATCGACGCTGCGGCACCCTGGCCGAGGCGATCGGCAGCTCGACCAACTCCATCATCGCCAAGCTGGCCTACCGCCACCTCGACCCGGAGACGCTCGGGGCCTACGCGCAGGCCTTCGGCTTCAACGTGCGCCTGCAGCGCAGCGACGCCTTCCCCCTCGAGATGGCCGAGAGCCCGGCGGAGATGCCGACCGAGGACCTCGAGTTCGCCCGTACCGCGGCGGGCTTCTGGCACGTCTTCCTGTCGCCGCTCCACGGCGCGCGCATCGCGTCGGCCTTCGCCAACGGCGGCGCCATGGTCGCCCCGCGCCTGGTGGAGCGTGTGCGCGACCCCGACGGCACCATCCAGGAGCCGACCCCGGCGCCGCCCCAGCACGCCATCCCCGCGGCCGTCGCGCGCGAGGTCGGCCGCATGATGGTGCGCACCACGCGCGCGGGCACGGCGCGCGGCGCCTTCATGCGCGGTGGCCGGCGCGCCCTCCCCTTCGACGTCGCCGGCAAGACCGGGACCCTGTCGCGCCGCAGGCCCTACACCCACTACAACTGGTTCGTGGGCTTCGCCCCGGCCGACAACCCGAAGGTCGCCTTCGGCGTCCTCGTCGGCACCAGCGGCAACCACGTGAAGGCCGCGGCCGTGGCGCGCGAGGTGCTCTCCGCCGCCCGCCTCGACGCTTCGGGCCCGGTCACCCCCACCGCGTCAAGCCCCACCGCCGTCGCCCACCACGAGCCCTGACGGCGACGCCGCTCCGGGCGCCGCCCCGCTTCGCCCCCTACTTCGCCGCTTCCAGCTCCGTCAGCCGCCGCCGGGCGGTCCCGAAGAACTTGCTCTGCGGGTGCCGCTCCATGAACTTGCGGTACTCGGCCCTGGCGCGGTCGCGCTTCTTGGCCTGATCGAGGGCCGCGGCCAGGTAGAAGCCGGCGTCGTTCTGCACCGTGCGCTCGGCCCCCCTCTCGATGGCGCGCTCCAGCTCGGCGGTGGCGCCGAGGTAGTCCCCCAGCTTGTAGAGCGAGATCCCGTAGAGGTAGTAGAGCTGGGCGGCGTGGGGCGGCGCGGCCTCGATCTCGACGGCGCGCTTGAAGTCCTGCGCGGCCCGCTTCCACTGCCCGGCGGCGTAGGCCTGGCGCCCCGCGTCGAACGCAGCGTACGCGAGGTCCTGCCGGCCGCGACCCACGGCGTCGCGCAGCACGTCGGCCTCGGTGCGCGACAGCCGCTCGCGCGACACCTCGGGGTAGCGCGCCACCGACTCGCGGGCGCGCCCGCCGCGGAGGAGCTGGTACAGCTCGTAGGCCTT
>JACRCY010000111.1 GCA_016218785.1 Deltaproteobacteria bacterium | reverse complement strand
GTCGGGTCGGGGCGCTTCAGCTTCAGCGTCATGGAGTCGTCCGACCCGAAGACCGTGGCGTCGATGATGTCGCGCGGGCTCGCCTGCCACCGGAGGCGCGCCTGGTAGTCGTAGTACTTGGGAGAGAGCTGGAAGTCGCTGGTGGTGAAGAGGGGCAGGAACACGTCGATCCAGCTGCGGCGCACCGACGCCCCGACCGCGAGGTTCCTGGTCAGCGGCCCCTCGATCCCGATCGCCCCATCCATGAGGTCGAGCTGCACGAAGCCGTGCAGCCCGTCCGTGCGCGGGGGTCGGGTCTGCACCTGGATGACGCCGCCCAGGCCGCGGCCGTGCGCGGCGCCGTACCCGCCGGGGAGGAAGGTGAGCGACTGGATCGACTCGCTGTTGACGGTCGAGCGCAGGGCGCCGAGGTGGTACAGCGCGGGAATGCGGACGTCGTCGAGGTAGACGCGCGTGTCGCCGGGCGACGAGCCCCACACGACGAGGAAGCCGAGGATGAAGGGCGCCCGCGCTACCCCGGCCAGGTTCTGCACGGCCTTCAAGGTGTCGCCCTGGGTGCCGGGGATGCGCTTGATCTCCTCGATCTGGAGGTTCTGCTCCACGACCTCGGGGACGACGCGCCGCCCGCGGACGACGGAGGTGTAGGGCTCGAGCGCCGCGACGAAGATGGTGACCTGCAGCTCCTTGCCGGCGCGGGCGGTGATGGCGGCGTCGGTGGGCGCGACCTCGCTGCCGCGCACCTTCAGGGTGTGCCCGCCGGCCGGGACGGCCGCGAAGCCGAAGCGGCCCTTCGCGTCGGTCGACGCCACCTGCGCCCCGTCGTCGAGGTACACCCTCACGCCGACGAGCGGGACGCCGCCCTCGCCACGCTTGAGCACCCGACCCCGCACGGGCACGGTCGCGAAGCCCGGTACGCGGACGATCGTGCGCCACGACGGCCCGGTGGCCGCCTGGCGCGCCGGCCGGGACGCCGGCTGCGACGCCGGCGTGAGGAAGAAGCGGTAGCGGTAGGTGACCCGGACCGGCACGGGCTTGCCACCGGCCTCCCCCGGCTCGAAGGCGAACCCGCGCGCCGCGCCGACGGCCGCCGCGTCGAACTCGGGGCCGCCCGACCCGACCACCTCGACCCGGTCGACGGCGCCGGCGACGTTCACGTCGATGACCAGCACCACCTCGACCTGCCTGCGGGTCGCCAGCTCGGCCGGCGCCGAGGCCGGCACGAACCGCTTGAGCCGCGGCGGCTTGCTGAGCGGCGGCGGCGCATCGTCGGCGTGCACCGGCCTGCCGCCCAGCATGACGGTCACGAGCAACGGGGCCACGATCAGCCGGGCGGCGATGACTCGCATGGGGCTCCCGGCCTCAGCGGGGCAGATCGAAGCGGAACACGTACGACGGGATCACGAACGCCACCGCCGTGCCATCCGTCGCGATCGCCGGGGCGAACTTGCACTTGTGCTTGATGGCGTGCACGGCGGCCTGGTCGAGCCCGTGGCCGAGACCCACGACCACGCGCACATCCACCACCCGCCCGGTCTCGTCGAGCGACACGCGCAGCCGGAGCTCGCCCTCGATGCCCTGCCGCTGCGCCTCTGGCGGATAGACGACGCTGTTGCCGCACGCGACGACGTCCACCTTGGGCTTGGTCTTGACCCGGAGCTCGCTCGCGGGCCGGTAGCTGGGCCCGGGCGGCGGCCCCGCCGGCCGGAGCGGCGCGGGCGGCGCGGTGGGCCGGGGCAGGCTGCGGGCCGCCGGGTCGGTCGTGTCGCCCACGGGCATGGCGAGGCCGGGACCCGAGGCGTCGCCGAGCGAGTCCAGGGACACGCCGTAGACCGGGCGCGCCGCCGGGCTCGGGGGCCTGGTCGAGGGTGCCACGGCCAGCGGGGTCGCCGCGCGCGGCCGCGCTGCCGCGCGACGGGCGGGTGGCTCCCGGGTCGCCGGCACCGGTGGCGGCGCGACCCCGGGTGCTGGAGGAGGCGGCGACGCCCTCGGGCGGAACTCCACCTCGATGAGCGAGCGGGGCGTGGCGGGGCGCGGCGGCACGCGCGCCAGGCCGTAGGCCACCCCGGCATGCAGCGTCAGCGCGACGGCGCCGGCCACGAGGTCCGCGCGGGTGAGCATGGCTGGCGCTAGTCGCTCCGCTCCGTGCTGAGGGCGAAGCGGTGCACGCCCAGCCCCTTCACCAGGTCCACGAGGTGGATCACCTCCCCGTAGGGGACGCCCTGGTCGGCTTCGAGGATGGCCTCGAGCTTGGGGTTCTCCCGCAGCAGCGCCGGCACCACGGCGCGCAGCCGCGGCTCGTCGGCGCGGTGGCTGTTCAGGTAGAGCACGGTCCCCCCGCCGGGAGCCCGCTGCAGGGTCAGCGACAGGATCGACTTCTCGGTCTCGTCGCCGCTGGCGGCCTTGGGGAGGTCGACCTTGAGCGCGGGGTTGCTCATGATGAGCGGTGTCGTGACCATGAAGATGATGAGCAGCACGAGCGTGATGTCGACGAGCGGGGTCACGTTGATGTCCGAGATCACCCCGCCGTCCTCGTCCTGGTAGCTGGCGCCGGCGCCGGCCATCACCGCCCTCCCTGGCCGGTGGGCGAAGGCTCGGCCAGTCCGTCGTGCTCGTCCCGGCTGAGCAGCGACAGCACCAGGTGGGCGAGCGCGTCGGTGTCGGCCATGGCCGCACGCACCCGGCGGCTGAAGTAGTTGAACGCCGCGACCGCGGGAATGGCGACGAAGAGCCCCACGGCCGTGGCCACGAGCGCCTCGGAGATGCCCGCCATCACGACCGCCGCGCCCCTGGCGCTGGCCTGGGTCCCCGCGAGGTCGTGGAAGGCCTTGATGATGCCGAGGACGGTGCCGAACAGCCCGACGAATGGGGCGTTGTTGCCGAGCGTCGCGAGGAATCCGAGGTTGCGCTCGAGCCGCTGCCGCTGCAGGGCCTTGGCGCCGATCATCGCCTCGCCGACGGCCGCGACGCCGCGCTCCGCCTCCTCCAGACCCGCGTCGACCACGGCCTCGGCAGCCGTGCGCGCGCGGCGCAGCCGCCTGCGGGCCTCGGCCAGCTGGCCGGCGGCCAGGAGTCGGCGCAGCTCGGCGCCCAACGCCTTGACGTCGACCGTGTGCCGCGAGAAGCGCCACCCGCGTTCGACCATGATGGCCAGGCTGATGACGCTGAGCCCGAGGAGCAACCACAGGACCCAGTCGCCGCTGGCCAGGGTGAGGGCCAGCAGCCGCTGCGTGATGGTCATCGAGAGCTTCCACCGCTACCGCCAGGCGGCGGCGCTCCGTCTGG
>JACRCY010000110.1 GCA_016218785.1 Deltaproteobacteria bacterium | reverse complement strand
GGCCGCGCCGCGCCGCCCGCGCTCCCCGAGGGTGCGGGCCAGCTCGGCGAACACCGCCCGGATGTCGTGCGCCTCGCGCCGGATCCGCGCGTCCCAGACCAGCAGCGCGCAGGTCAGGTGGCGGAGCGGCTCCAGCAGCGTGAAGGCCACGCCGAGGGAGATCAGCCAGAAGATCGGGTTCGCCGGCGACAGGAAGCGTTGGATCCAGGCGATGTCGAGGTCGAACAGGGCGCGGCCGATGACCAGCAGCACGTGGGCTCCCAGGATGGCGTTGAGCAGCATCAGCGCCGCGAGGAGCAGGTAGAGCGCGTTCAGGGCCGCCGCCTTGCCGCCCAGGCCGGCGAGGAGGCGGCGCGAGGCGTTGAGGCTGCCGAGGCCCGAGGCGCTGCGCTCGGCGCACAGCGGCACCGCGCACAGGACGAACCACCCGAGCCAGATGTTCGCGAAGAAGACGAAGTACAGGAGCAGGTTGACCAGCGCCACGAGGGCGCCGGCCACGGCCAGCGAGAGGCCCCGGCCGAGCGCGGCCCGCAGGCAGGGCCCGAGCCGCGGCCGCTCGCCGGCGAGGTGGCGCTCGAGCGCGATGGCGCTCGCCCCCATCACGACGTAGCGCCACAGCAGCGCCACCGTCAGCAGGAGCGCGTGGCCCGCGTGGGCCGCGGCGTCGAGCGGGGCGCCGCCGCCCTTGGCCACGGCGAGCCGCAGCCCGAGCACCACCAGCGGCCCCAGCGCGAGGACCGCCAGGCCGCCGTACAGCCCCAGGTCGCGGCGCGCGATCTCGAGCGCCGCGTCGAGCAGCTCCGACGTGGAGAGCGGCCTCAGCTCGGCGCTGCGCGGGGAGGGGGGACGGTCGGCCATCAGCCCCCACCGCAGTAGGTGACCCCGAGCAGCACGAGGAAGATCAATCCGCCGAAGACGAGGAGCGCCACGACGTTGCCGAGGCGCAGCTCCGGGCGCTCGTCGCGCTGCAGGGTGGCCTCGAACTCGGCGACGGGCGCCAGCGCCTGCACGCAGGCGGCGCAGCGGTTGATCCCCTCGATGGGCGTCGAGCACTCGGCGCAGATCGGCCGGCGGCACACCACGCAGATCCCGATGGCCTCCCGGTCGGGGTGCTGTGCGCACTGGGGCCGGAGGAAGGGCTGCGGCGCCGCTGGCGGCGGGTAGTACATGTGCCCGGGACTATATACGAAGCCGCAGCATCCAAGCTATCCGTTGACTCCCGTCACGAATTGGGCTAAACGGCGGCGAGACCGCAGCTGGGAACCCCGGCGCATCACGAAGGAGCGCAGAGTGGCAGAAGGCACCATCGAAGGACTCTGGTACATCCAGGCAGGTGACGACGGCAAGAACCGGGCCCCCCTCCTCGCGCGCGTCAGCGAGGAGACCTACATGCTGGCGTTCAGCAACGCGGCCAAGGCGCGATCGTTCATCCAGCAGATGAACGTCACGCAGGCGGACGTCGGCATGATCGTCCGCGGCAACCTCGAGGAAGTCCGCGGACAGCTCCGTCAGTTCGGCGCCATCGGCGTCATCATCGACTACGATCCGGAGACGCGCGCCTACGCCGCCGCGCGCGCAGCCTGATACCCAGCAGTCCCCCCGCCGGCTCGATCCACGCCCCGGAGCCCCGGGGCCAGGGGTAGGTGCGCCCGACTACTGCAGGAACTTGGCCGCGACCTTGAGGACCTCGTCGCGGCCTTCCTTGTACTCGAGCCACGCCTTGCCCACGGGCTCGAGGACCACGGTCTGCCGCTGGACGTTGGCGCGCCTGAAGAAGTCCTTGAGCGCGCGCGTGTCGCGCGGCTCCTCGTGCTCCCCCTCGAACTTCTTGTACCCCTCGAGGTACTTGGGCGTGACCTTGGCCGGCGGGCTGTCGAGGGGCTTCATGCACTCCGAGCGCAGCCGGGCGACGTACTCCTGAGGCACCTTGTAGTGCTTCCGGAACTCGGCGGCGACCGCGTCGCCGTCCTTGAGCGTGTCGAAGTTCGGGAGGGCGCAGCGCAGGAAGTGGTCGTACGCGATCGCGTCCTTGGGCATGTTCTTGTCGCGCGGGTCGTACCCCTTGTGCCACTCGTCCGAGGCCGCGAGGAGCTTCTTGTCCTTCG
The DNA here is from genome assembly GCA_016218785.1 of Deltaproteobacteria bacterium. Classification (GTDB taxonomy): domain Bacteria; phylum Myxococcota_A; class Polyangia; order JACRCY01; family JACRCY01; genus JACRCY01. The sequence goes on along the minus strand of JACRCY010000110.1, from coordinate 3,875 downwards.
ACCCGGCCTCGTAGAGCTGCCCGAGCTCGTCGGCGATCCGCTCGGCCACCTTCTCGACCTGCACCGAGCTCTTGGTGTAGCGCTCGAGCGCCTGGGTGTACGCCGGGGGCGGGTTGAGGGAGCCGATGCGGCGGGCCACCTCCTTCAGCTTCGGGATGCACTTCTCGTCGACGTGCGTCTTGAAGCCCTTGCGGTTGGCTTCGTACGCCTTGGTCAGCTTCTCGTTGAGCACCAGGTTGCTGGGCAACGCGAAGGCCTGCTTGGTGCTGTCGCGGTAGAAGCACTGCCAGAACTCGCCGTAGCTCTTCTCGTCGCTCTCGGTGAAGGCCTTGTAGAAGTCGTTGTGCAGCAGTTGGGTCTGCCGGGCCTTGTACATGAGGATGCCCACCACGACGCCGCCGATCACGGCGAGCACGGCCACGGCCAGGACCATCATGCGACGCTTGCGCTTCTGGCGGGCCTTGTCGGCCATGAAGGCATCCACGTCCGTGAGGGACGAGGGGAGCACCGGAAGCGTGGTGCTGCAGGCGCTGCAGATGAGGGCGGAGTCCTCGTTCTGCATGTTGCACTTGGGGCAGATGCGCATCGCCGGCCTCCGGAAAGGGGTGTGCGACCCGGTCTCGGGGAGCGCGACGAAATTAGCACCCGGCGCCGGTGCGGCGCAAGCGTTGCGTCTGCGGGTCCTACCGGCGGGCGGGGTCCGGGCTACCCTAGGACGATGTCCTTCGGCGGCACCAGGATCAGCACCTCGCGCTGGTCGAGATCGGTGCAGCCGCCGGCGAGGACCTTGATGACGGCGCGGAAGATCTGCGGCTGCTCGGTCTGCGGGAGGAAGTCGTTGTAGGCGTAGACCGCGAAGCTGACGACCGAGCCCGGGTAGACGTCGTGGAACTCGGCCCCCACGATCACCGGCGCCGGCAGCGTGGGCGGGGGGATGGGCGCCGTGGACGAGCTCGGCTGGATCTGCTTGATGAAGTCCGCGGTGGTGTACGGGGAGGGGATCGGCTCGCCGTTGTCCCCCTGGGAGTTCCCCACCGTCTCGGTCTTCACGTTGAACTTGGCGTAGCGCGTCAGCATCTTGAGGCCGGTGACGATGCTGGTGCCGAGCCCGGTGCCGTCCGCGTTGATCTTGAAGACCAGGGGGCAGAGGCCGTCGCCGGCCGGGGCGCGCCCGGCCCCGCTGATCTCCGTGCAGCACTGGCCGGCGTTGCAGCCCGCGGGCCGCGCTCCGTCCCACGCGACCGGCGGCACGCGGGCACCGGTGGCCGTGGCGAAGTCCTCCTCGTCGGCGAGCCCCGAGCAGCTCCCGACGCCGGCCTCGATCGAGGCTACGCCCACGACCTTGGCGCAGATGGCGTTGAGCTTGTCCTTGGCCTGCTGGCGCGTGTGGGCCACCTGGAGCACGGGCTGGGCGTAGGCGGCGGACCAACTCCACGAGCCGTCTTCAATCGTGCACGAGGCGGTGCTCGCGGGGTCGTGAAAGTAGGAGTCGGTGATGGGGATGACCACGGGCATCGAGCCGTGCCGGTACTGGACGCCGCCGACACCGTTGTGGCTCACCGGGACGTTGGTCGGCGACGGCCCAGTGAGCCCGTCGCCGGTCGCCACCTGGTAGAGCGCCTCGATCTGGGACTCGGGCCAGTCGTTGCCGCACCAGATGGGCTTGCCGCCCGTGGCGAGGAGGCCGACCGCGGCCTGTACCGACGCGGCGTTGTCGCTCACGGCCAGGAGGAGCTTGAACGGCTGGTCGGGCGTCATGGTGGCGCCCGGGCAGTCCCCGCCCGCGGGGTTGGAGCCGTACGGGGAGATCGGGAAGTCGGCGAACGCTCCGACGCCGAACCAGGTGCTGGGGATCTGGTTGCGGATCTCCGTGACGATGGTGTTGACGCTCGTCTGCAGGTTCGCGATCTCGCCGCCCATCGACCCGGTCACGTCCATGGCGAAGAAGACGTCGAGGCTCTGGACGTCGGTGTGGAAGTCGAGCGGCTTGTTCTGGTTCCCCGCCGGATCCTGGTACGGCAGGACGAAGAAGAAGTCGGTCTGGTTGCCGGTCTTGCGGTACGCCACGACGGTGAGCTGGGCGACCCCCTTCAAGGTCCCCTTCCGTGCCTCGATGATGGTGATCCAGGCGCCGGCCGAGGCGATCCCCGGGACCTCGAGGGTGGTGCCGTTGAAGTCGCCGAGGGCCGCGTTGGTGTGCGACCAGGTGACCTGCGACGTGAGGTCCTCCTCGGCGCCGTCGGCGTAGCGGCCCCGGGCGGTGAACGCCTGGCTGGTGGGCGTGTTGAGGTCCACCTCGAGGATGGTGTTGGTGGGCTCGACGATGATGGTCGCGAGCGTGTGCGGCAGGGGGCCGGTGTCGTGGCCGCCGCCGTTGCCGTCGCCGTTGCCGCCGTCGTCGTGGCCCGGCGGGACGTTCGAGTTGCCGGCGGGGCCGCACGCGGCCGGGAGCACCCCGAGCACGGCGGCGAGGACCACCGGCACCACCACATGGACCACGCGGCGCAGTGTCATGTGACGCTCCCTGCTCCTCTTTTCCCAGACTACCAGATACCGCGTTGCGGCAGTGCGGCGCAAGCTCTACTATCGACCGCGGGGTCGCCATGAGGGCGTTGGAACCCGGCCATGGGAGCGGTGTCCAAGGGCACGTGTCCGAGCCGCTCGACCCTGGGGCCGATCTGCGCCGCGGCCGGTACGCGGGGGTGCTCGTCGGGGTCGGCGTCGCCGCATTCCTTTGTCCTCTTGCACTGTTGGGCCTGAGCGGTCGCGACGCCCGGCGGGCAGCCATGGTCGCCGTCCGAGGCGCGCCGCCTCCGGCGAGCGCCGACGGGACGGTCGCCCAGGCGGCCGGCGCCGGCACCCCGAGCACCGCCGGGTCGTCGGTGCCGCCCGGACCGGGCCGCGCCCGCGCGCAGCCCGCGTCCCGGGACGAAGTCCACGTGGCGCGGACCCGGTTCGGCGCCGAGGCCGCCGCGAAGCGCGACGACTTCTTCGCCGCGGCCCGCGGCGACCAGGCCTTCGCGCGCCTGGGCGAGCCCCGCGCCGGCGACTGGCTGTGGCAGTTCAAGGAGCGCGGCCAGACCGTGTCGGAGTACCTCCAGGCTGGCGTGAACCGGAAGAACACGGTCCGTAGCCGGCTCCACCTCCAGCCCTACGCCGACCTCCGGCCCCAGCACCGTCCCTTCGTCGCCGCGGTGCGGGACCACCTCCAGGCCTTCTTCGCCACGGAGGTCGTGGTCCTGCCCGAACGGAAGCTCGCGCCCATCTGGTACCACCAGGGGCGGCGCCAGTGGGATGGCGAGGTGGCCGTGCGCTCGCTGGCACGGCAGGTGCCGGACGACTCCCTTGGCGTGCTCGGCCTGATGGGCTCGGACCTCTACGGGCTCCGGCTGAACTTCATCTTCGGCGTGGGGCTGATGCGCGAGCGCGCCGCGCTCTACTCGCTGCACCGCTACGACACCCGGGACGAGCGGCTGCTGACGCGACGGGCGGTCAAGGTCGCGGTGCACGAGACCGGGCACGTGCTCACCCTGAAGCACTGCGTCTTCTACCGCTGCGTGATGAACGGCTCCAACTCGGTGGCCGAGATGGACGCGCAGCCCCTGCACGCGTGCCCCGTCTGCCTGGCCAAGCTGCGGGCCAACCTGCGCTTCGACCCGCGTGCCCGCTACGAGCGGCTCGAGGCGCTCTACCGGCGCCAGGGGCTCACCGACGAGGCGGCGTTCGTGCGCGCGCGGTTGCGCGAGCTCGGGGCGGCCGCCACCGCCGCGCCCGCCGCGCGGTAGCGGCCGCTACATCTGCCCCCGGCTGTCGTTGAGCAGGTCGATGCGCATCCCGCAGTTGTTGCCGGGCGCGGCGGTGGCGGCCGCCCCGAG
>JACRCY010000100.1 GCA_016218785.1 Deltaproteobacteria bacterium | reverse complement strand
GCCCACGGCCGCGGCCAGGTGGTAGATGCAGTCGGCCTCGTCGACCAGCTCGGCGAGCGTCCGCTGCTCCTCGATCGTCTCGATGACGTAGCGGAACTCGCGGTGGGTCTTGAGGTGGCTGATGTTGCTCATCGCGCCGGTCGACAGGTCGTCGATGACGGTGACGCCCTGGCCCTGGCGGAGCAGCTCCTCGGACAGGTGGGAGCCGATGAACCCGGCCCCGCCGGTGATCAGGTAGCGCATGGCCCCGGATACTTGCACGCGTCCGGGCCGGCGGCAAGGTACAGCGGCGCGCGTGCGGGCCGGCCCACCCAACGCCCAAGGTGGGCCGACCTGCCCTCCCCGGCTATACTCCCCCCCCATGAAGTCCTGGCTTTCCGCGCTCGTGGCCCGCGTCCGCGCGATGAGCTGGGAGGAGCGCGCGTTCGTCCTCGTCTACGCGACCCTCTGCGTGGTCGCGTTGATCCCCCTCTGGCGCAACCGCTTCCTGCCGCTGCTCGACGAACCCAACCACCTCTCCACGCTCTATGTGTGGCGGCACATCAACGACCCGGCGAGCCGCGTGGCCGAGTTCTACAAGGTCGCCGTCGAGCCCCTCCCCTACCTGCTGCATTACGGCATCGCGCACCTGGCCGGCTGCGTCGCCGGCATCGAGGCGGGCAACAAGCTCGCCATCTCGCTCTACGTCCTGGGGCTCCCCATGGCCGCGCTCCTCTGGTGTCTACGGACCGGCCGCAGCCCGTGGCTCTCGGTGCTCACCTTCCCGCTCTCGTTCAGCTACGCCTACTCGAACGGGTTCCACGCCTACAACATGGGCGCGGTCTCGCTCCTCTTCGGCATCGTCGCCGTGGACGCGTACCTCGAGCGGCCGACCGTCGGTCGCGGCGTGGCCGCGACCCTCCTCGGGGTCGCCTGCTACCTCGGGCACTGGCTTCCCTTCCTCACCTTCAGCCTCGCCGTGCTGCTGCTGTGGATCGCGTGGCGGCCGAGCTGGCGGCGCATCCTCGCGACCGGGGCCTTCCTCCTGCCGGGGGCCGCCTGCATCGTCTACATGCTGGTGCGGCCCAAGGAGGCCACCTGGGTCACGAAGGGGAGGTTCTACGAAGGGGTCCACCTGCCCGTGAGCGAGATGGCGAGCCGGTGGCCCAAGTACGTGCTCGACGTGGTCAAGGGCAACCTCGACCTGGTGGTGCTGTGGACGCTCGTGGCCGTCTTCGCGCTGCTCCTCGCCTGGGGCCTCGGGGTGCGGCTGCTCCGGGCGCGGTGCGAGGGCGCGGCCGGGATCGTCCGCCGGGAGCGGCCTCTCCTCGCGCACCGCGGGCTCCTGCTGCTCGTCGCCATGACGGTCCTCTACTTCGCCCTCCCCATCCACCTCGTCCGGCCCTTCGACTGGTTCTACTGCAGCGGCCGCTACGGCACGCTCATCTGCTTCTTCGCCTTCCTCCTGCCGGCGACCTCGCTCCGCGGGGCGCGAGCCCTGCTCGTGCTCCCGGCGGTCGTGGTCGCCTTCATCCTGCCGCTGCACGTCTCGGCCAGGTACGCCGCGTTCAACCGTCGCGCCGCGCCCCTGCTGAAGATGGTGGCCGAGACGCGTCCCGGCTCGAACATCCTCGCGATGAGCATGGCGCCCGGCAGCGACCCCGCGGTGAACGTGAACTGCTACAACCAGCTTCCCGCCTACGTCCAGATCCTCCACGGCGGCTACAACCCCGGGAGCTGGGACCGGCCCATCACCTTCCCCTACAAGCTGATCAAGCGGCTGCCGTCGCCCCCGTGGGACCGGCAGGAGGCGTTCAACCCCCGGGTCCACGCCGGCCCTTACCACTACGTCATCGTCCGCAACGAGAAGCGCCCGATCTTCCCGGCGACGGAGACGGAGTGGCGGCGCGTACGCCGCGAGGGGGACTGGACGTTCTACGAGCGGATCAGCCGCTCAGCTGCTCCCTGAGCCTCGACCGGCGCCTCGCAGTTGGCCCGCGTCGAGACCGGAGTGCATTTCCGCGGGATCGGCGGATCTGCACCCTCGGCCAGGGAGTGGTCTGCGCGAGTCGGGTTCGCCTGCTACACTCTGCGCCGTGGACCCGACGTTTCACGACTTCGAGCGGACGGTCGAGGAGTGGCACTGGTGGTACTGCGGTCGGCGGCGCATCATGGCGGCGCTCGTCGGCGAGGCGCGCGTGCCGCCGGGGGCGCGGCTGCTCGACGTCGGCTGCGGGACCGGCGGCAACTCGGTGGCGCTGGCCCCGTTCGGGCGGGTGGTCGGGGTCGACCGCGCCGCGGGCGCGCTCACGCGGGCGGCGGACCGGCCGCTTGCGGCGCGCGTCCAGGCCGAGGTCACGCGCCTCCCGTTCGGGGAGGGGAGCTTCGACCTGGTCGTGGCCCTCGACATCCTCGAGCACCTCGACGACGACGTCGCTGGCGCGCTCGAGATGCATCGCGTCTTGAGGCCGGGCGGTCTCCTCGTCGTGTTCGTGCCGGCGCTCGACATCCTCTGGTCGTACAACGACGACTACAGCCATCACCGGCGGCGCTACACGCGGGCGCAGCTGGCCGCTGCGCTGCGCGGCGCCCGGCTGGAGGTCGAGCGGCTGACCTACTTCAACAGCCTCCTCTTCCTACCCATCCTCGGCGCGCGCCTGCTCGCACGCCTCCTCCGCACGGGGCGCCGCTACGAGCATGAGACCGCCGTCCCCGGGCGGGCGAATGACCTGGCAGCGGCACTCTTCGGGGTGGAAGCCCCCTGGCTTCGCCGCCATGGCTTCCCGATCGGCGTCTCCCTCGCCGCGCTGGCCCGTCGGGCCCAAGCCTGAGGAGCCGCTCAGAGCCGCCCGGGGGCGGGGCGCAGGCGGAACCGCCGGCGTGGCGGGTGCTTCGCGCGTCGGCGAGCCCGCTGCTAGTATCACGCTCGCATGAGCGATCCCCTGCCCGCCGCCGAAGTCCCACGAGCGTCCCTGGTGACGCGCGTGCTCGGCCGCGTGGTGCTGGGACTGATCCTGGCCGTGGCCGTGGGGTCGGCGCTGTACGGCATTGCCGGACCGCTCGCGTGGGGGCACCACGGCTACCACGCGGGCACCCACGGCAACGACGCCAAGCACCTGCTGCGGAACGGCACCATGGTGCAGCAGTGGGACCCGGGCTACGACGCCGCCCCCGGCCGCTACTACCTCCACCACCCGATCCTCCTGCACCACTACCTCGCCGGCGCGATGCTGGTGCTCGGACAGCACGTCTGGGCGCTCCGGGCGGTCCCCGCCTTCTTCACCCTGCTCCTCGTGCTGCTGGTCTTCCTCGTGGGGCGGCGCGCCTGGGGGCTCGGGCCCGGGCTGATGGGCGCGGCGGTCTTCGCGCTGCTGCCGATGGTGGCCTCGTTCAACCTGCTCCCCGACCACCAGCACCCGGCCGCCTTCTACACGGTGGCCGGCTTCTCCCTGTACCTCCACTGGCTGGAGACGAAGGAGCGCTGGGCCATCGCGCTCGGGCTCGTCGCCTTCGTCCTCGTCGGCTTCACCGACTGGACGCCGTACCTCATCACCTTCTTCTTCGGCCTCTACCTCGTGGTCCGCGCGCTCTGGGTGCGGCGCCGCGCCGAGCTCCTCGGCATCGTCGGGCTGATCCTCGCCTTCGCGATCCCGCTCGCCGTACACTTCGCGCTCGTGAAGCTGCTCGGCGCCGAGGCCGACATGCAGGAGTCGCTGGGGCAGCGCACGGGCGGCCCCGAGGCCAAGCGCATCGCGGAGCTGATGTACGAGAACCAGCTCCGCATGTACACGAAGCCGGTCGTCTACATGACGGGCCTGTGGCTCGTCACGGTCGTGATCCGCGCTCCCTTCGGCCGGCTGCGGAAGTGGCACCTCATCCCGATCTGCTTCCTGCTCGCGCAGACCATCTACGTCTTCCTCTTCCGGCAGGGCGTCTACGTCCACATCTACCGAACCTACTACGCCGGCATCGTCTATGCCTTCGCCGCCGCTGACCTGCTGGGGCTGCTGGTCCTGGGCCTCCGCGCCGTCGGCGCCGCGCGTCTCTGGCGGGGGCTGCCGGGCGCCGTCGCCGTGCTCCCGGCGCTCGGGCTCCTCGCGCTCGAGGCCCGGGATTCCTGGCCCATCTACCTCGAGAGCCGCGACCGGGCCGGCTCGATCGGACACCAGGGCTACAACCCGGACCTCGAGCGGCTGGTCTTCGGCCGCTTCGTGAACGACCTCTCCACGCCGAAGGACGTCGTCCTGGTGCACTCGTCGTTCCGCGCGCGCTACGAGTTCCACTGGTACCTCGAGCGCGACGTCCTGCCGACCACGGTGTTGGGTGAGCCGCTGGCCCGGCGGCTCGCGCCGAGGCTCGGGCGGCCGCCGCCACCGCAGCCGCCGCAACCCCCAAGCGCATCGGCGCCGCCGCCGACACCGCCGCGCGGCAAGCTGCTGATCTTCTCCGACGCGCACGCCACCAGCGCCCTCGGCACCCTGGCGCACCGGCACCCCTGCTACCGCGTCGGCCAGTACCTGGTCGTCGACCTGCGCCGCGAGGGGGCGGAGTACCGCTCGTACAAGCTCATCGGCGAGCGGCCGCGCCGCGCGCTCGCCCGGATCCTGGGCGGGCCGCACCACCGGACGTGGCGCCTCGCGCGGGACCTGGCCGACGAGTGGCGCGTGGTGCTGGCGCAGGAGCTGCCGGTCGAGGATCGGCCGCCCCCGCCCCGGCCCAAGGGGAGCGACCGCACCGCGTGGCTGCACTTCGGGCAGGCCATGGCCGCCCTGGGCAAGACCGAGGACGCGCGCGCGGCCCGCGACGTCCTCCGCGTCGGACTGCAGGCTCCGCAGGTGGCCGGGCCGCTCGGCGACGGGCTCGTGCTCGACGCCGCCGTGTGGCGCCGAGGCTCCCCCTTCCAGGTGCTCCTCCACGCGGCCGAGCCGCCCGCGCGGCAGCACGCCCTGGTGCTGGAGCTCCGGCGGGTGGGGCCGGCCCCGCCGCCGCCGCTGCCGCGGCCGGAGCTGAGGCCCCCCGCGCGGGGCACGCCGCCCCTCCTCGGGGTACACCTCGCGGAGCCCCCCGTGCGCACGCCCCCGCGCTTCGAGCGGACCCTCGAGCCGTCCACGACCGGCTGGGCCAAGGAGCGCACCCAGCTGGAGCGCTGGACCGTGCAGCCGCCGCCCGGCACCTGGCGCGGCCGCCTGCGCCTGCGGCCGCTCGACCCCGGGGAACCGCTCGAGCTGCCTGCGCCCGTCGACGTCGGGCTCATCGACGCCCGTTGAGCGAGGCCCGAGGCCCGAGGCGCGAGGAGGCTCGCGCGTGCCTGCTCAAGCCTCGAGCCTCCTTTGCGCGGGGCCCAAGTCTGTGATACCACGCGGGGAAGTTGCGAGGAGGAGTGTTCGGTCGATGGCCGAGTCGCTGCCCACGCTCTCGATAGTCGTCCCCTGCCTCAACGAGGAGTTCAACATCCCCGAGCTGGTGGACCGCGTCCTGCACACGCTGGAACGCGGCGCCCTCACCGGGGAGCTGCTGCTCGTCGATGACGGGAGCACCGACAACACGCGGCAGGTGATCGAGGAGTTGGCGAAGAAGCACCCCGGCCAGGTGGTGGGCTGCTACCACGCCGTCAACCAGGGCATCGCGGCCGCGTGGAAGACCGGCACGGCCAGCGCCCGCGGCCGCTACGTCGTCATCATCGACGCCGACCTCCAGTACCAGCCCGAGGACATCCTGCGTCTCCACCGCACGCTCATCGACTCCAGCGTCGACGTGGTGCAGGGGTGGCGCAGCGCCGTGGGGCGCGAGCGCGGCCGGCGCTACTACCTCAGCCGCGGCCTGAACTTCATCCTCAACACGACCTTCGGGACACACCTGCGGGACTCCAAGAGCGGCTTCGTCATCTGCGCCCGCGAGGTCATGCAGGACCTGCTGGCGTACGAGGGGGACTACTACTACTGGCAGAGCTTCATCATGGTGGCGGCGCACGCAAAGGGGTACTCGTACAAGGAGGTCGAGACGCTGTTCGAGAGCCGCCGCCAGGGGGTCTCGTTCCTGGACACGCAGGCCTACTGGGTCTCGGCCAAGGCGCTCGTCGACGTCGGCAAGGCGCTGTGGGAGTACCGCCTCAAGCGCCTGGTCCCCGACCCGATGACGCAGTTCCTCCGCCACCACCCCGTCATCGACCGCACGCCGAGGCGGAGCGCGCTCCGCGAGGCCGAGTGGCGCGCCTACATGGCGACGTTCGAGCAGACCCATTGGATGATCACGCGCGACGTCGAGCACTACTGCGACACGCTCAACCAGACGCAGTGGCTGTCGCAGGGCGAGATGCGGGAGCTGCAGGACGAGAAGCTGCGGCGGCTGGTGCGGCACGCCTACCGCAACGTCCCCTACTACCGAGCGCGCATGAACGAGCGCGGCCTCAGGCCCGAGGACATCCGCACCCAGGGGGACCTCGAGAAGCTCCCCTTCCTGACCAAGGAGGACATCCGCCGCCACCTGCACTTCGACATCATGTCCGAGGACCACGACAACTCGCAGGTCCTCCGCATCACCACCTCGGGCTCCACGGGCGAGCCGTTCGTCTGCTACGCCGACCGCGCGCAGCTCGAGTTCCGGTGGGCGGCGACGCTCCGGTCGCAGGAGTGGACCGGCTACCGGTTCGGCGACCGCTGCACGCGCCTGTGGCACCAGACCCTCGGCATGTCGAGGTCGCAGGTCACCAAGGAGCGCGCCGACGCCGCCTTCATGCGCCGGAGCTTCATCCCGGTCTTCGAGATGCGGGACGAGGCGCTCGCCGCCATGATCCGGAAGATCTCGGACTGGGAGCCGGTCCTGCTCGACGGCTACGCCGAGGCGCTGAACCTCCTGGCCCAGTACATCCAGGGGCACGGGGGCCTG
>JACRCY010000104.1 GCA_016218785.1 Deltaproteobacteria bacterium | reverse complement strand
GCAAGTCGAGTCAAGATACGTCACCGAACTTACGGGCCAGAGTACTTAGTAGATGGCTTTTGCTTCGTCGGTGCCCATGCGCACGCGCCACGCGGCGATCACGGGCGAGTCCTCCGGCAGTGGGCAGTGCGGGTCGCGGTTCGGATCCCGCGGCTCCGGCACCGGCAGGTACACCGTGGTGCCGCCCGCGCTCACCTGCTCCATGTCGTCCTTGGCCACGAAGCCCCCGTCGGCCAGGTGCTCCGCCGGGACCTTGCCGCAGCGCTCGGCGATCTGCTCGACCATCGGCCCCATCTGCCCCTGGTCGGTGCCCTGGTTGGTCACCGCCACCCCGACGATGACCTGACTCGCAGTGTCCGTCGCCAGCTGCGCGTTGTACGCCGGCCGGAAGCCCCCGTCGGCCATCTTCATCACCCGCGCCTCGGGGTCCGTCGTCGACGCCCGCGCCTTGGCCTTGTCGCCAGCCTTCTTCTTGGCCTCGACCTCGGGCAACTGCGCCAGCGCGGCGGCCACTCGCTCGCGGCGCTCGCGGGCGGCGCGCTCCTGCGCCGCCTGCTCGCGGCGCGTCGCCGCCCCGGGGTCTGCGTGGATCTCGGCGCGGAGCGCCGCCACCTGCGCCTCGGCCTCCGTGAGGCACTGCTCCAGCGTCGGCTTGCGGCGGAACGAGGCCGCCCCGGCGCTGGCGCGCACCCGCATCCCGTCCTGGGCCACCCGCTTCAGCTCGACCACGCCCGCCGCCATCAGCGTCGCCACGCTCGCCGTCAGCAAGCGCTCCAGCACCGCACTGTGCGCCACCCGGAAGTCCGCCAGCGTGTGGTAGTTGCTCGGCACGCCGCCGCAGAGCCACTGGTACGCGTGGTGCTCGCGGCACAGCCGCGCCAGCTCCCGGGCGCTGCCACCCCCTCCTGCGTCGCGTACTGCCACAGCGCCAGCAGCAGGCGCGGGTCCGTTGCCGCCCGCCCCACGCCCCCTTCGACCGCCTTGATGGCGGCGTCCAGCGCGCCCAAGTCGGCGCCCAGCACGAAGTCCCACACGGCGCGCGCACGATGGTCGTGCGGCAGCAGGCGCTCGAGGTCCACCGGCCGCCATTGGAGTTGGGCGCGGTTCGGCGTCAGCACGCGCGGTACGGCGGGCGCCTCGGACTGGGGCGTGGCGGGCGCGGTCGGGAAAGCCTCGTCACCGTCGAAGAGCTTGAGGTTGTCGGGCACGGCCCACGATCGCACACCGATCACACCGCCGCACGCCAATACCGTTGGCCGGCTGTCTGGATCCACGAATATCGCCCTAATCAAGTTTGGGCCGCGTCCCGATCACGCCCGGCTGGCGCACCACCGTCTGCGCCCGGTCCACCACGGCCACCGTCCGCTCGCCACCCAGGGACCCCAGCTCAACTCGCCCCAGGCGACAAAGCGCGGCACCCTCCCCGCGGTACGGGAGCTGCGGAACGCGAGCAGAATCGGCGTCAGCCGATTCTGCGAGCTACCCCCACCGCCCCGTGTTGCCCCACCCCGTCCGGCGTACCCGGCAGTCATTCCTTGGCGTTGCCCACCGGCAGACCGCCGGAGTGCTCGCCGCGGGGGCGGCCGGCGCGGCCTGCGGGCGCGTTGCGCCCGCCGTCAGGCCGGCCGGCCGCGTTGCCACCTATGGACAACGCCCCGTCAGGCCGCGCTCGCCCCCCGGCCCCGCCGCGCGACCTTGCGCCCACGGCACCGAATGTTTCACAGCCTCTGAGCCACCGGCGTGCCCCGTTGAGGCCGCAGCGCGAGGAGCGCCGGCCGGTCCGCAGCCCATCACGGCGGCGTCCGGGTCGGCCGGCGCGGTCGCAGGGCCGCCGCGCCGCACGGTCCCGGCGGGATCCGCCTGCCGCGACTCACGCACCAGCGAGGCGTGGCTGCTCATTGAAGACGATCAGCCCGCGGCGTCGCCAGCCCGTCGTCAGCAGCCAGGTCCGGGCGGCCCGCACCGGCGGCGCTTCGTCCGGCGGCGGCAGCGACCAGCGAGGCCGAGGTCCACGCCAGCCGTCGAACCAGTAGCCCGTCGCACACGGGTCGAGGTTCTCGGCGCCGCGCACCGTCTTCCTCCAGTTCTGCAGCACGTAGACGAGCGCCGCGCGGACTTCGCGGGGCGTGCGCAGCTCCCGCAGGTGGTAGCGGTCCGCCCACACCCGGCCGTGTCGCTTCGCCGCGGGGTTGACGGCGCGCGCGGTCCGGATGGCGAGGCCCCGCAGGCCGCTCAGCAGGGCCTCCCGATCGGTCGCCTCAAGGATGAGGTGCACGTGGTCGTGCTGCACGCTGTAGTGGACCACGCGGAAGGCCACACTGGAGGCTGCCGCCAGGGCGGCCTCCAGCGCGGTGAACACGGGGCAATCCCGGAGGCTGCCGAGGGCGGCCACGGCGCGGAGCGTCGCGTGCACCGGGTAGCACTCCCGGTGGGCAGGCCGAGGGCGGTGGAGGACGATGGGCCGGGGTCCGGGCTTGCGGCCCGCCCCTTTACGCTTCCCGCCCCAGCCCGAGGTGCGCGGGAGCGGCTGCTGGACCGGCCTTGGTCGGGGTCGCCGCACTTGAATAGGGCTAATATAATTCAGCCGCGCGGCGCTGTCAAGCTCTTCCCACGGAGGTACGGCGGTACGGCGTCCGGCCCGCCGCCCCTCCAGGGACCGCCGCCGGCCGCCGCGCCACACGTCCAGTGGCCGATCACCACGTCGGTCAACCGCCCGGAATTGCCTGCTCGCGGCCGCTTCCTACGCCCCCTCGCCTGTCTCCGCAGACCACACGTAGAGACAGGGGTCGGCCTCCCTGCGAGCGGAGCCACGGCCCCGCCGGCGCGCGGGCTGAGCAGCGCTGGGGCCCGACCGCGGCGGGCGGCCCCCCGGGAGCCACCGCCGGGCCCGTCGCGCCGCCGTCCCCCCTGCCCCGGCCCGGGCTACTTCCCGGGGAAGCAGCCCTGGATGTCCTTGAAGGTCACGAACACCAGCAGGCCGAGCAGCAGCATGAAGCCGACCGTGTGCACCGCCGCCTCGACGGTGGGGCGCACGCGCCGCCGGCTGACGACCTCGACCCCCAGGAAGACCAGGCGACCCCCGTCGAGCGCCGGCACGGGCAGCAGGTTGAACAGCCCGAGCGCGATGGAGATGGTGGCGATGATCTGCAGCACTTCCTCGGCGCCGCTCTTGGTGGTCTGCGCCACCGCCTTGACGATGCCGACCGGCCCCGAGACCTCGGCCTTGATCTTGCCGCGGATCATCAGGTACAGGCCGCCGAGCATGTTGACGCTCTGGACGGCCGGGTAGCGCACCGACTCCCACGCGCTCTCGCCGAAGGCCGCGGCGCGCCGCGCCGTGGAGATCTCGGCCGGGAGCACGCCGATGCGGTAGCCGACCTTCTGCTTCTCCGGGGTGACCGTCAGGGTGAGCTCCTGGCCGGCGCGCTTGACCACCATGACCATCGGGCGCCCGTCGGAGGCCCTGACGATGGGGAGCACCTCGTCGGCCTTGGCGATGGCCTTGCCGTCGATGCTGACCAGCAGGTCGCGCTCCTGGACGCCCGCCTTGGCGGCCGCCGACTTGGCCACCACCATGGCGATGCCGGGCTTGAACTGGGTGGGCATGCCGAAGGCCATGAAGTAGACGAACACCAGGATCGACGCGCACAGGTAGTTGGCCACCGGCCCGGCGGCGATGGTGAGCATGCGCTGCCAGGCGGGACGGTTAGGGTAGATGGCCGGATCCTCGGGGTCGACCTCCTCGTGCGGGTTCATGCCCGCGATCTGCACGAAGCCGCCCAAGGGGACGCTGGCGATCTGGTAGATGGTGCCGCCCCGCTCCCACTTGACCAGCGGCTTGCCGAAGCCGAGGGAGAAGCGGAGCACCCGCATGCCGCACCAGCGGGCCACCAGGAAGTGCCCCCCTTCGTGCACGACGATGAGCAACGACACGAAGACGACGGCGAGGATGATGCCCGAAGCGGTCATGGGGATCCCAATGATTGCGCGACGCCGCGCGCCGCGCAACGTCTGTTGGACCGTTTGACTCCGCCGCGGTTCCCGGGATTGGGCGGCTCAGCCCCGTGCGCCGGCGAGCAGGGGCGCGCACAGACGCGGGCCGGCCACCGCCCAGTCGCGCGTCGGGCCGACGGCCCGGGCGCCGGCCGTGAGCCGTTCCCGCAAGGCGGCGTCGGCGCGCAGGCGCCCCAAGGTCGTGCGCAGCGCGTCCGGATCGTCGGGGGGCACGAGCAGCCCGTCCTCCTCCGCCCGCACGAGGTCGGCGACGCCCCCCACCCGACTGGCCACCACGGGCAGGCCGACGGCCTGGGCCTCCAGGATCTCGGTGGGCGCCCCCTCGGTCAGGCCGTCCGGCTGCACGCGCGACGGCAGGCAGAGGAGGTCCGCGGCCGCGAGCGCGCGGGCCCGCGCGTCGCCGGCGACGGCGCCCAGGAAGCGGATGCCCGGGCCGGCCGCGGCCTGCAGGCGCGGCCGCTCGGGCCCCTCCCCGGCGACGAGCAGCGTCACGCCGGCGAGGCCGCGGGTCGCCGCGAGGAGCACGTCCACGCCCTTGACCGGCACCAGGCGGCCGAGGCACAGCACCACGAAGGCATCCCCCTCGAGGCCGAGCTCCGCGCGCGCGCGAGCGCGACCACCGTCGAAGCGCAGGGTCGCGGCCGCGATGCCCATGGGCGCGACCACGGCGCCCGCCGCCGCCGCGGGCGCGAGCCCGGCGAACTCCGCCCGCAGCGCCCGGGTGGTGAAGCGAAGATGGGTCGCGGGCCGGCCGAAGGCGCGCGCCAGGGGGCCGGCCGCGGGCCCGAGGCGGCCGAGCAGGTGGACGTCGGCCGAGTGGGCCACGGCCAGGTGGGGCCGCCCGCCCGCGATCCCGAGCCCGCAGAGGCCCGCGGGGAGCAGCCAGTGCGAGACCAACGCGTCCCAGCGCGCGACGCGCCGGGCGGCCGCGCCGAGCAGGCGCAGCACGAACGGCGGCGCCTGGAGCCACCGGAGCGGCGCCCGGTCGAGCGCCTCGGGCGCCCCGCCCTGGTAGAAGAGCCGCTCGCGCCCGCGCGGCCAGGCGTACGCCAGGCGGTGCACCGTGATCGCGCCCTCCTGCTCGGTGGCCGGCGCGCCGGGTGCCCCCGCGCAGCAGACCTCGACGGTGGCGCCCTGGCCGGCGAGGAAGCGCGCCATGCCGGCCACGAACGCTCCGGCCGAGTCACCCCTGGCGCGGGGATAGGAGGTTGTCAGGACACCGATACGCACGGCCGCAGAGCCCCCGGAGCGTCCAGCCCATCCGCCACAGGAACGAGCGCACGAGCACCCAGGCGATCGGGTAGACGGCGTTCCACGGCCGGATGCCGGAGCGCCAGCTGCGTCCGTAGACCGGCCGCACCGGCGCGTCGAGCGCGCGGCACCCGGCCACCCACAGGCGCGCCAGGATGTCGTTGGGGTAGCCGTAGCGCGGGAAGAGGCGCCCGAGGTCGAGGCGCGCCAGGGCCCCGGCGCTGATGGCGGTGTAGCCGCACTGCGAGTCGAACAGCCTGAGGTAGCCCGACGAGAGCTTGGTGAGCACCGACAGCACGAGGTTGCCGAGGAGCCGGAGGACCGGCATCACCCGCCACACCCCACGATCGCGGAAGCGGTTCCCCTTCACGTAGTCGGCGCGGCCTGCCGCGATGGGGTCGAGCAGCGCCGGCATGTCGGCCGGATCCATCTGCCCGTCGCCGGCCATGACCACGGCCGCGTCGCTGCCCGCGGCCAGGGCCGCGCGGTAGCCGGTGGCGATGGCCGCCCCCACGCCGCGGTTGCGCTCGTGCCGGAGCACGGCCAGGCCGCGACGGCGCTCGCGCCGCGCGAGGTGGTGGGTGGCGTCGCGGGAAGCGTCGTCCACGACGATGACCCGGTCCACGAACCCCGGCACCGAGCGCACCGTGGCGGCGATGTGGCGCTCCTCGTTGAACGCCGGGATCACCACCGCCACCTCGAGCCCGCGGTACATGGCGCCGAAACGCTAGCTGCGCCGTGCCGCGGTGTCAAATCACGCGGGTGTCACGCGGTGCGCCGCGGTGCGCCGCCCCCCGATTGACCGCCCGACGCTGGCCGGCGTAGAGTCGAGCCCCGTGCCGCAGACCGGAACCTCGCGCACCTCCATCCGCAGCATCCTGCGGTGGTCGCTGGTGCTGGTGGTCATCGTCCCCTTCCTGCCGCTGGCCTTCCTGTCGGTGCGCAGCTTCCGCCACGACCTCGAGCGGGCCGAGTCCGAGATCCAGCGCACCAACCGGCAGGTCGCCCTCCTCACGACCGAGTACCTGGAGGCGTTCGTGGCGGGCCTCCCCGGCCAGGCCGCGCTCGGCGCGCACGCCCCGGACGGGCTCCCCCCCGCGAGCGCCCTCGTGGCCTGGGAGCGCGTGGACCCGGCCGGGATCGTGACCGCGTCGCAGGTCGCGCCGGGGCGCCTGGGCCGCGACGCCGGGTTCCGGGCTTTCCTCGCGACCTTGGGGCTCCGCCCGCGGCCGGTGGTGTCCTCGACGGTCGACCGCTGGATCGAGGGGTGGCCGCCGACCGTGCTGGTCCTCCCGCCCGCCGCGGCCGCGCACGCCGCCAGCCAGCCCGGCGAAGGCCAGTCTGCCGGCACCCTGGTCGCCGTGGTCAACCCGGAGGCGCTGCACAACCTCATCCACTCCCAAGTCCACTCCAGCTCCCTCGGCGGTCACCGCATCTACACCGTCGATCGGACCGGCCAGCCGCTCTTCCACTGCCTCCCCGGCGCGGTCACGCGCGGCAAGGACGCGGCCGAGAACCCGCCGATGCAGCTCTTCGTCGCCGGCGGTCAGGGACCGATCCAGTACGTCAGCCGCCTCTCCGGCCGGGAGCGCCTCGGCCACGTCACGCGCCTGCGCAGCCTCGACTGGGGGGTGGTGGCCAGCAGCGACATGGGCGGGCACCTGCTCGACCTCCGCGCCCGCTATCTGACGCTGCTGTGGTCCATCGCCTTCGGCTTCGTGACGGCCGTGGCCATGTTCCTCTGGACCAGCCGCCGCCTGGCGCGCCCGCTGGGGCAGATCCGCAAGGCGCTGCAGGACGAGGCGCAGCCCACCCTCGCGCCCCTGGCCGTGGACGCCGAAGCCACGCGCGTCGCCGAGTACGCGGCGCTGGTGCGGGCGTTCAACGACCTCGCGACGCGCCTGGCCGCGACCGAGAAGGAGCTGATCCACGCCGAGAAGACCACGCTCCTCGGCCAGCTCGCCTCGGGCATCGCCCACGAGATCGGCACGCCCCTCAACGTGATATCGGGCTACGCGCAGTACCTGAGGCGGCGGTTCGCCGACGATGCCGAGGCGTGCGCCGTCCTCGACAAGATCGTGAAGCAGACCGCGCGGCTGGCCGAGCTCATCCACCGGGTCATGGATTTCGCCCGTCCCACCCCGGAGCAGCCCGCGGCGGTCGACCTGGGCGAGGTCATCCGGCAGGCGCTCGGGCTGATCGGCGGCCTCACCAGGAGCGTCCGCCTCGAGGTCGAGTACAACCCGCGCACTCCTCCGGTCCTGGGGCACGCGCGCCTGCTGGAGCAGGTGCTCCTCAACCTGGTGGTGAACGCGGTGCACGCCTGCGAGCCGCGCCGCGACGAGGCGCGCATCCAGCTCTCCACCGGCCTGCGCGCCGGGCGGCCCGACGCCAGCGGCACCGCCGGCCCCCTGGTCTACTGCCGGGTCCGCGACAACGGCGTGGGCATCCCCCCGGAGAACCTGGGCAGGATCTTCCAGCCCTTCTTCACGACCAAGGCCGTGGGGCACGGCACCGGCCTCGGCCTCGCCATCGTCGAGCTGATCATGCGGCAGCACGGCGGCGACATCGAGGTGGAGAGCACGCCGGGCGAGGGGACCAGCTTCACGCTCCTGCTGCGCAGCGCGCCGGCCACGGCGGGCCGGGCGGGGGCCCCCGCCCCGAGCCCGGTCGGCCCCGGCGAGTGAGCCGGAGCACGGCTCCCGGGCTACCGCTGGCCGCCGAACGCCTCGAAGGTGAGGATGGTGAAGGTCTCGCGGAGGTGCGGGATCGAGTGCACCTGCGTCTCGATCAGCCGTCCGAGGTTGTCGATGTCGTCGACGTAGAGCTTCACGAGCAGGTCGTACTGCCCGCTGATGCTGTACGCCTCCGAGAAGCACTCCACCTCGGCGATGCGGTTGGCCACCGCGGTGGTGTGGCCGGGCTCGGTCTTGACCAGGACGAAGACGGCGCGCATGGGTCGCAGTCTACGCCACGCCCCCCGGGTCGCGCCAGCGCGCGGCCCCGGACCGGAGGCGAGCCCCGGGCTCGCCGTCGACGGAGAGCCGCGACCGTGCGTTGACACGTCAGACCCCTCTGCTAGGATGCCTTCCGCTCTACGGGGTCGCGCGAAGGAGGCTCGCATGGCGTCAGTGAACAAGGTCATCCTCGTCGGGAACCTCGGGAACGATCCCGAGCTGCGCTACACGCCGGGCGGCCAGGCCGTCTGCGACCTGCGCATCGCCACCACCGAGAGCTTCACCGGCCGTGACGGGGACAAGAAGGAGTCCACCGAGTGGCACACGGTGGTGGTCTGGGCCAAGCAGGCGGAGAACTGCTCCAAGTACCTCTCCAAGGGGCGCCAGGTCTACGTCGAGGGCCGGCTCCGCACCCGGACCTGGGACGACAAGGACACGGGCAAGAAGAACTACAAGACCGAGATCGTGGCGCAGATCGTCCAGTTCCTGGGCGGCGCGGGCGATCGCGGCGAGCGGGGTGAGCGCGGCGGCAAGGGTGCTCCGCCGCGCTCGGGCGGCGCCCCGCCCGAGCGCGGCGCCCCGCCCGAGCGCGGCGGCCCGCCCGAGCGCGGCGATGAGGCCCCGCCCGACGACATGGGCGGCCCGCCCCCCGGCAGCGACGACGAGATCCCGTTCTAGCCTACTTTCCGCACATCGCCGACGTG
>JACRCY010000098.1 GCA_016218785.1 Deltaproteobacteria bacterium | reverse complement strand
GCTCCCCGCACCGCTGCAGGAACTTGGAAGGTCGCCGAGACTCGAATCCACGGCATACTCTGGCCAGCCGGAGGCGGGCCGAACATCGTCTCCTGCACTTGGAAGTAGCTCCCACAAGCCGGATCCTCACCGCAATTCGTGGGGTAGTACACGAGGGCCACGGGCGAGTTGGCGGTGGGCTTGACCCAGACCGAGAAGGTGACGTTCGTGATGGGCTCGCCTTCTGCCGTGGGCGGTATCGACACCGAGTCCCAACTCACGGCGGCCAGCTCACCCGCGGCAGTAGGTTGGAGACAGCTCCCGTGGAGCCTGCCCCGAGGATCGGTCTCACCGCCCTGAACCGTGGCGTGCCGGGGTGTCCAATGCTCAAATGCCTCGCTCCATGGAAGCAGGTTCCTGCCGGTTGCTACCGAGGTGTCCACGCAATCCACGGGCGGCCGGAGGTAGTCGTCCTTCAGCGAGATGACCGCCCAGTCCTCGCCGTCCTGGAACGGGTAAATGAAGGGATACCCAAGTACGTAGTCGCTAAGACGCTGGACGTATAGAACCGTGCTGTCAGCCGCGGGATCGTCGGACTCGGGGTCCCCTGCCTGGGTCGCGCCGAAGACCGATTCGACCCACTCGCGCGGAGCCTGCACATAGGGCGCGGTCCCGGTCTCCTTCTTCAGATCCTTCACCAGCTTGAACTCAACCGCACGGCGAGCAATGAAGGAGAGCACCTTGCTCCGCGCGAGCGCCTCTCGGGCTCGCACCCCGGCCTTGGTGTACGTGGAGCGAGCGATCGGGTTGTTGCTGACGGCCAAGTAGTTTGCGCTGTCTGCCTGACGCGTGGCCGCTGCCATGATCCGCAACTGCTTCTGCTCAAGATTGACCAACCGGGCATCTATCTGTTCAAGCTCGGTGAACGCATAGGTCAACTTCTCCGCCTGTTGCCTGATGCCGGAAACGAACCCGATTGCGTCGCCGCGGAACTTGGCCAGAGCCTCGTTCATGGCGGCCTCCCCGTGCTCGTAGTCGAGCTGGGCCTGCCACATGTCGGCGGCGTAGATGAGCGATGAGCCTGCGTTGTTGCCGCCCAAGCTCGCCAAGCTGTCGCACGCGTTTGTCATCGACTTGATGAAGTTCCCCGTCGCACGCATCATGGAGATCGCGCGTTGCTGGTCGTAGTCATTGAGCTGATCAAGACGTTGCGCCATTTCCTCCATGTGCTGCGTGTACGCTCCCATGGAACCCTTCATCCCGATGGTCATATCCTTCACCACGACAAGCTGCTTCGCTGCGTCAAGCATCGTGACAAGGTACTCCCCCCCGTAGCGAGCCCTCTCGCTGGCATCGAACTCCGCATCGGTCAGTACGTCGGGCAGCACCAGGACGCTCTTGCCGAGCTTCTCCTCGATGCAGTTCTCAGCGTTGTAGATGAACGCATGCATCTCGTCCCGAAAGGAGTCGACGTCCCCACCCGCCAGAAACGGCACATCGCCGGGCTCCGAGCAAGGCACGTCCGGGACCGGCAGTAGGCCCATGCTGGAGAACTGGATCGCAGCGCGGCGCGCCGAGCAGGCTGGTGCGTCGAGTGTGGCCACCGGCACCGAATCGGCTCCGCAGATCTCCGCAAGTTGGTCGTTGGCGTTGGCTGTCAGGTTCTTGTACTCGTCGGCGAGCTTGCGGAGGCTGTTCTTCATCTCACGCTCCACGGTCGCTGCCGCGCTGGCTGCCTGATATGCCTCGGTGGCCGCACTCTTGGCCTGGTCCAGGTAGAACCTGAACGAGTCTTCGTAGGCGTTCCCCGTGTCGAAGAGCTCGTTCTCAAGTGGGGGGACGAGGTCGCGACGCAGGCCCAGGGCGTTGTAGCGAGACTCGCCGCAGTTCCTCGTATTCCGCTCGGTGATGCGCAGCCCCAGTTCCTCGAGGGAGCCCCCTACCGGGGCGGTGTACTCGACGCTGGCGTTCTGGTCCCACTTGTCTTTGATGTTGATGTAGGAGAAGTCAGCTCCTTCAAGGATCGTGAATCTCCCTGTGCCCTCTTTGATGGCGATGAAGGGCGACTGGGGCACGTAGGGTGGCTCTGCTGAAGCACAGATCGTGTACTTCATGGTTCCCAAGCGATACCCGTCCACCACTGAGGATCCGTCGGTAGCAAGCGGCTGCGGGTGGTCCTGACCGCAGGCCTGACCGCGAATCGCTCCGGTAACGGCACACGCCCAGTCCTCCTGTCCATCGAACAACACGAGCCGCTGAGCCTCCTCCTGCGTCACGCCGCCGACAACGACCCTCAGACCCCGGCAGATGAGGGCGCCATACTGATCGAAGCCATAGACAAGGTTCGTCCCCGCTTTCCACGTGACGTACCGTCTCCCGATGAGAGAGGCGATGTCCGCGAGAATTGGCGTCAGGAGAACGTGGCTCGGCACCGTCCCGTCGGAGAGCAGACCGCGAATCGAGGCCAGTTCGTACAGCAGACCCTCATGGAGGGCGCCGAAGTTAAGCTGGCCGAATCTCGCCACCGCATAGGACTTGAGGCGGCGCTGCTGGACAAGCCCGTACGAGATGAGCGGCGTTCGAATGCTCGATCGCGGCAGCACCGAACTGGCGACAGGCGGGGTGTCGCGGAAGAAGACACGCGCTTCCTCGTTCAGGTAGGTGCCAGCCTGGTTGAACTCCGCTTCGCTGATCTTGTACTCCTCGAGAAGCTGTGTCGGGGAGGAGTAGGCGTCGACGCCACCGTCCAGATGGCCCTCCAGAACGCGCACCTCGTTCGCCACGGGAGGCAGTAGCGAGGCGGGGAAGGGCGTGCCCGCATCAGTGCCGTCGCTGCCAAATTCGTAGCGCTTGCGCAGGCTCAAGGCTCGCTGGATCTCAGGCTTGGTGGCGTCCACCGTGCATGGGTCAAGGAGGTCGAGGTTGGTGGCCACTTTGCCTGTGTGGTGCTCATCCCAGACAGCCTGCGGGACGCCGATGAGCCGGTTGAGCGCGCCCTGGCGCGACCCGTTCGCCAGGGCCGACTGGTCGGCCTCGTTCGGTGGAAAGCCCTGCCACTCCCTCGTGCGGGCATTGGCGTAGCCCGGGTATAGGCCGGGGGCCTGGTCCGCCTCGGCGAGGTCCATCTCCATCAGCTCCTTGACGGTGTCCGCCAAGGAGCTGATCGCGTGCGCGAGCTTGGGGTAGAACCGGTCTGTTGTCCCAGGCGAAAGCGTGCAATCACAGGTTCCAAACGCGCCACACCACGCGGCTTGATGGTTCCTGAGCAGGTGCACCAGCGACCCCCACGGCATGCTGCCGGGGTCGCCCCCGCCTGGGTTGAAGCCGAAGAGCGCCTCCTCAAGGTGTCGCTGCGCTTGCTCGAGCGCCAGCTTCCTGAGAGTGAACGCTGGTGGGTCCTCAAAGGAGTGGGCGTAGTCCAGGAACGCCGATGCGCGGCACAGCGCCACGTCGTGAAAACACTCCGGGGCGTCGCACCGGTTGAAGGGGATACCCGCGAAGTTCGCCGGGTCGTTGCCATACGCTTGACGACACGACGCCGGGTATTGCTTGAGCCCGCCGTCCGTCACCTGCGTGCATTCCGCGCCGATGCCGGCAGGCAAGGTCGCCTGTTCCCGCTGTGTCGCGCGCGGGGACTCTTCGCGCTCGGTCGCGCACGCGGTCGGCAGCAAGGACATCGCGAGCACCAGGAGACGCGCTGCGCTCGGATTCGTACTGGGCATGGTCGTCCTCCAGCGGCAGCGCCGCGTCACTCACGCACCAGGAGATCGGTGCGATCAGCCTCGTCCACGTGCACGATCACCGAGTAGGTGGGGCCTGGATAGGACGGATTCGGCGTGCATGTCGCGTAGTCGACGGAGCCGGCATCTCCTGGCCCGGTCGGCGGCAAGTCAAGCTCGTCGAGCAAGTTGATGTCGCCGATCCAAACGTGGCAGGCGTCCTCGACGGTCACGTGCGCGATGGCACCGCCGCCAAGCCACACGCCCTCGCCGGGATTGATCGAAGCCCCGATGCCACCTGCAGTCAGCCGCAGGAGTTGCGCGTCGTGCCCACCATTGGGCGGAATTGGCAAGGCGACGAGGAACGTCTCCAGGAACCCCGACGGATAGTCGTGCAATCCGCCGTCGCCGACGAAGTGGGCCGTGGCAACCGTCGCTGGCCGTGGGTCAGCCACGAAGCGGTAGGGGGGCGATCCGCCGTTGCCACTTCCCTCGGCGACGCCTACGGTGATGCGTCCTCCGCCATCGGCGACGTCCTCCACTCGCAACACCATCACGCGCCGCTCAGGCCGCGGCGACGCCGTGGCCTCGTCGCGGATGAGCTGCGCCATGGTGTCCGCGAGGTGGTAGGTGTAGTCGTACTGCAACTCGATCCGGAGGGTCCGCGCGAGCCACGCGGTCACGATTCTGAGGGCATCCTCCTGGCCGCCATCGAGTATCTCCGCGTCGCTCGCCGCGTCCTCTGGCGCCGGACTGTCAGTGGCAGCCGCGTCATGGGCGCCCGAGGGTGAGCCGCCGCAGCCCCAGATGAGCAGCAGCACGGCCGGCGCAAGTCTATGGGACGTTCGTGTAGTTCCCCTCATCACTGCTCTCCTCCACCTGCACGAGCAGGTCGCTCGTGCGGTCGGTGTCTTGGGTGAAGCCGCGGCCGATGCGGAGGGCGCCGACGGCGGCGGAGTAGGTGAAGGTGTCGATGGCCACGCCGCCGCGCCGCAGCTCGAGGGTGCCGCCGGCGGGGATGGCGAGCGCGACGTCGATGCAGGTGGCGCCGACCACGAGCGCGTCGTGGCCGAGCACGGCGAGGCCGGTGGGGCCGAGCACGGCGGGGCCGGGCGACCCGGGCGGGATGCTGCAGGTCGCCAAGTCGGACGTGTAGGCGCCCGCGACGAGCGAGTAGCCGGCGAGCGACAGGCCCGCCGGGCCCGAGACTTCGACGAAGCTGGCGTCGGGGATGCTGGCCGACTCGAGGTAAACCTCGTTGATCACCACCGCGGGTCGGAGGTTGAGGAGGTAGAAGCCGCCCGCCGGATCGGTCGCCGGGTCGCGCGAGACCTCGAGGGTGAGGTCGGCGGCGGCGGCCGATTCGTAGTAGATGACCGGGTCCGGGCCGTAGCCGCGATCCGTGCTCGTGCCGAGGACGGCGCCCTCGGCGTCGCGCAGCGCAAGCGCGACCTCGGCCGCAGAGCCCGGGAACGGGCTCGCCTCGCGCGCCACGACGTCGGCGGCGAAGTGGTAGCCGGCCGGGGCGTGGAGCGTGTACGTGTGCGTCGTGTCGTCGCCCACGAGATCGGCGCGGATGAGGACGCTCGGGGTCGTGGCGAGGTCGATGGTGCCGGGGCCGGTCTGGGTCTCGGGCTGCCACCGGCGGAGCTGGAGCGTGAACCAGCCGGCCGAGGCATTCAGCCGGTCGCGGACCCCCATGTAATAGGTACCGTCGGCGGGGATCCGGTAGAGCAGCAGGGCGTCGGTGCGCGCCGGGCTCTCGTCGTCGTTGACCGCGAGCTGCGTGTGGCCGTCGGCGTCGAGCAGCACCAGGTACGGGTCGAGCTGCGTGGCGGGCGCCCGGATGGCGCGGCCATAGACCAGCCAGCCGGCCGACGCGGTGAACGCGTAGTACTTGGTCTCCCCCAGCGCCAGGGTGCCGGTGAGGTCGCTCGGCACGGTGGCCGCTACGCCCGCCTGGCACACGACTGCGGTCCCCACGCACGAGCCCGCGTGGCAGCGATCGTCCTTGGTGCAAGGATTGCCGTCGGTGCAGGCCACGTCGTCGGGCATGCGTACGTCGGCCGGGCAGGCCACCCCCAGGCCGTCGCAGGTCTCGGCGAGGTCGCAGGTGTTCGCAACGGCACGGCAGACGAACCCGCTCGGACGAATGGCGTCAGCGGGGCACGTGTCGGCCAGGCCGTCGCAGGTTTCCGCGGCGTCGCAGGCGCCCACGGCCGCCCGGCACACGAACCCGGCCGGCCGCTTGGCGTCCGCGGGGCAGACGACGCTCGAGCCGTCGCAGGTCTCGGGCGCGTCGCAGTCACCGGCACCGGCCCGGCACACGGACCCGGCAGGCCGCCTGGCGTCGACGGGGCACGCGGCGCTCGTGCCATCGCAGGTCTCGGCGAGGTCGCAGTCGCCGGCGGCCGGGCGACAGAGGACGAGGCTCGACACCTTGGCGTCGGCCGGACACGCCGGCGACAGACCGTCGCAGAACTCGGGAAGATCGCAGTCACCGGCGGAGGGACGGCACGGCGCGCCGGCGTTGCCCGCCGGGTGGCTGCACGCGCCGGCGCCGTCGCACACGTCGCGGGTGCAGGGGTTGCCGTCCTCGGTGCACGGCGTGTCTGGGGCCTTGGTCGGGTTCGAGCACAGCCCCGTCATCGGGTCGCAGACGCCCACCTCGTGGCACTCGTCGAGCGCCGTGCACACGACGCCCGCGCACAGGGAGAAGATGCCGAGGGTACCCACCGCCCGCTCGTCGCCGGTGACCAGCTCGAACGTGCGCGGCCCGACCTCGGCCGCGAGGTCCACGACCACGTCCAGCAAAGCCTCGGTCGGCGAGGTCACGGTGACGCCGGTGACGCTGAACCCGGCGTTGAGGGGCAGCACCGCCTGGGTCACGCCCTCCTCGAAGTGCGTGAACTGGCCGGTGGCCACGAGCTGCTCCGCGGCCCCCTGGTGCAGCTCGGCCGGCGCGAGCGTGAAGCGCGCCGCCGGCTGCACCGTGAAGGTTGCTGCCGCGATCTCCCAGCGCGTCGTGATCGTCAGGGTCCGCGCCACCGGCGCCGGCAGCCAGTTGAGCGGGAGCGTGAGGTCCACCTCGGCGGCGGCGGGCCCGAGCACCCGGAAGGCGTCGATCTGCGCTTCGGTGCCGTCGCTGGTTGCCGTGGTGACACCGTCGAGGAAGTGGGTGTCGGTTCCCGCAACCGCCACCGTGAGCGAGCGCCCCTCCACGGCCTCGGCCGGCGTGAGCGCGATCTCGGGCGCGGGCCAGACCTCGAACGCGGCCGCGACCACGTAGAGATCGTTGACGAGGTAGATGGTGGTCGGCCCGACGGCCGCGTTCGCGGCGATGCGCAGGTCGAGCCGGGCACGGGTCGCCTTCAGCACCGTCGTGCCAAGCACCTGGAGGCCCGAGCCATGCGGGACGGTCACCTGCAGCTCGCCCACGTCGAAGTGGGTGTTGGTGCCGATGACCTGCACGGGCAGGCGCTCCCCCTGGCCGGCTGCGGGCGGATCGAGCACGGCCGATCCCGAGTTGGCCCGGCCGACGAGGAACGGGCGCGCGATGTGCGTACTGCCGTCGATGACGAAGAGGGGACGCGGCCCCGCGGGTATGGCCGGTACGGCCAGCGTACCGCGCACCAGCACGGCCGAGAGCACCTCGACGCCCGTGAGCGTCGCCGAGGTCGGCGCGTAGAGCACGAGCGTCGGCGGCGAGTGCGCCCGGAACGACGTGTTGGCGCACCTGACGGTGACCTCGAGCGTCTCCCCCGCGGGCGCGGCCGCGGGCTCGATCGCGACCACGCGCGGAGCCTGGCTGAGGGTGACGATGGTGAGGCTGCCCGTGGCCGTGCGGCCGCCGCTGCGCGCCGTGACCGTGCGCGAGCCGACCGGCGCGCTGCTCGCCACGGCCACGACGGCCGCCGCGTGCCGCTGGTCGCCCAGGATCAGGGCCTCGACGGTGACTCCCGTGCCGGACACGGTCAGCGTGCTCTGGGGGTTGAAGAAGTCCTGCGTGGTCTCGACCGCCAGCGTGACCGTCGCGCCGCGTTCCGCCGTGGGGGGCGAGACCGCGAGCGCCAGCACGGGGCCAACCTGCGCCCCCTGCTGGCCGGGGTCCAGGCCCTGACAGCCCCACAGCGCCAACGCCACGCCGAGCGCGACCAGCGACCTCATCGGCCCACCCATGGGACCCTCCGCGCGCCCCCTGGCGCCGCCCGCGATGGAGACGAGACCGAAGATGGAGACAAGACCGAATCGGGCTCTGCCAGTCTCGCCTGATGCAGGGACCATGTCAACCCGAATGCTCATTGCGGAACAAGACGCCCGGCCGGATGGAGCGAAGCTACCCAGAGCGACGCTTCTTCGGCGCAACCAAGCCCAGGTCCTTGAGCATTCGCCGGAGCTTGTAGTAGTTCACCTGCAGGGCCGCCGCCGCCCCTTTCTGGGTGCCGCGCACGGACAGCGCGTGCTTGAGGTGCCGGCGCAACAGCTCCGGGAGCGGCCGGACGCTGTCGCCCGAAGGCGCCTGAGCCCCGTCAGCCTGGGCGCGCAGCCGATTGACCTGGGTGCAGATCGAGCCAAGTCAGCGAATCTTGTATTCCACATAATTCCGGGCAGTTACACTGGCTTGCGGCCGTCTTGGAAGTGGCGTAACCGCTTGGAATTCTTAGCGTCGGACTTGAACGCGGCTGCACCCGATTGACCTGCGCCCGCAGCTCGCGGTTCTCCCGACGGAGGCGCACCCGCTCGACGTGGTGCCTTACGCGCAGCCACAGAACGCCCATGGTCTCGGGTTCCTTGGTGAGGTAGTCGGCCGCGCCCGCCTGAGTGAGCCGGGCCACGGCGCCTAACTCCGGCAGAGTGCTCACCACGATGATCGCCAGGTCCGGCCACCGGCTCCCGATCTGCGCGAGGGCCGCCGCGCCGTGGATCTGATCCTCGGGGAAGGCGGGATCGAGGAGGACCAGGTCGAAAGGCCGCTTGGTGTCCTCCAGGGTCTCCAGCGCCTGCTCACAGGAGGGTGCCACCACCACGTCGCAGACCGAGCCCAGGACGCGGGCCAGGCTCCGCCGCGCTGCGTCGTGGTCATCCACCACGAGGATCCTGCCCCTCCGGTCCGCCCGCATCTCGCGCCTCCTTGGTGACGGCCAGCACCCGAAACGGCGGGCCGGCCGACTGCTGATGATGACACGGATTTCCTTTGACGTCCAATCTGGATCTTGATGAGCTATTCGCGCTGCCCCGTTTTCGCGCGCCAGCGACGCAAGCGATCGATATTGCAGAGGCGAGGCGCTTACAAGTTGCCGGAATTGACCAGGCACCTATGGCACTCAACCCCCTCGGAGAGGCTGATTCTTGGGGTG
>JACRCY010000010.1 GCA_016218785.1 Deltaproteobacteria bacterium | reverse complement strand
GCCGCCGAGGCGGCCGCGGTCACCGACGAAGCACTGGAAGCGGCGATTCTCGACGTGCTCGCGGACGAGTATCGCAGCGGCACGCCCGGGAAATTCTCGGCCGAGCAACTGGCGCAGCTCATCGCCCTGGCGTGTCAGGATCCCAAGGAGTTGGGGCTACCCGTGAGCCACTGGACGCCGCGGGAGTTGGCCTTGGCCGCGCAGGAACGCGGCATCGTGGACTCGATCTCCCCCCGCCACGTGGCGCGTTTTTTTGGAGGAGGCCGACCTCCATCCGCACCGGTCGCGCTACTGGCTCAACCCCAAGATCGAGGACCCAGAACGCCACGCGGTCGAGGTCGGCCGCATCTGCGAGGTCTATAGGCAAGCGCAGGAGCTGCACGCGCAGGGCACCCACGTAGTCTCCACCGACGAGAAGACAAGCATCCAGGCGCTTGAGCGTGCCGCGCCGACGCAGCCGATGCGACCCGGGCTCGAGGAGCGGCGCGAGTTCGAGTACATCCGCCACGGCACGACCTGCCTGATGGCGAACCTAGAGGTGGCCACCGGCCAGGTCATCGCGCCGACGCTGGGGCCGACGCGCACCGAGGAAGACTTCCTCCGCCACGTGCAACAGACGGTCGCCCTCGATGCCGGGGCCCGCTGGATCTTCGTGGTCGACAACCTGAACACCCACTGCTCCGAGAGTCTGGTGCGGTGGGCGGCGGGACTCGACGGGATCGCGGCGGACCTCGGCTGCAAGGGGAAGTCCGGCGTGCTGCACAACACGGCGAGCCGCAGTGCGTTCCTCGCCGATCCCGCGCACCGCGTGCGGTTCGTGTACACGCCCAAGCACTGCTCGTGGCTGAACCAAGTCGAGATCTGGTTCAGCATCCTGGTGCGCCGGGCGCTCAAGCGGGCGTCCTTCGGCTCGCCGGAGCAGTTGGCCACGGCCATTCTGGCCTTCATCGAGTACTTCAATCGGCTCCTGGCCAAGCCGTTCCGGTGGAGCTACACGGGACGGCCGCTCACCGCCTGATGGGCGCGCCACACGCCATCCCACGGATCGCGTCGGCCCGCGCACGAGGGCCGCGACAGCCGCGCGCTCCGCCCTCGCGGCCAACGCCTGAACCGACGAGAGGAGCTGCCCAGCTCACAGACTATGACCCGCCTGGGGAGGCCCGTTCTCGCTCCGGGCGTCGAGGGGATCGCGACTTTGGCCCGGATGAACTAGGTGGACCCCGAGGCCCCGGCGCCGGAGCACGGCGACCGTGTCCGCGGCGAGGTCGGCCCGGCCGCTCACCCGCTCCGATTCGACGGTCAGCCGCCTCCGATCAGTCACTCCTCTGGCTCGATCAGCCACTCCGGGCGCTCGATCAGCCACTCCGGCCGAGCGATCAGCCACTCGGGAGGTGGGGCGGGGGCCCGGCCGGGGCACTCCCGAGCGCTGATCCGGGCCGCTCGACTGCGCTTTCGGGGTCGGTGAGCCGGTGGTGGGCAGTGAATTGTAGGCGGAACTACAGTTCGTCACCGGTGCTGGCGCCCTCGGGAGTGGTCTCGGGCTCGTCACCAGCGCCGCTCCGGCGCACCTGGACCAGGCCCAGGCGCACCAGGTCGCGGTACGGCAGCTCGCTGCGCAGCACCTCGGCCCAGTCGATGAACCACGCGTTGACCGACTCGTAGGCCTCCTGCTGGCGGCGGTTGGCCTGCGCGATGTCCTTCGCGGACGGCGTCGCCGGCAGGGTCGCGGCCACGACCTCCCGGGACTCATCCTGAAGCGTCCGTCGGTTTGACCGCTACGATGGCTCGGGGTAACTTGAACGTGATGAACAAGCGCCGGGTGAGAGGCAAGGGGAAGCGGGCCGCTGTGGCCACGCACGAGATCGCGAGCTTCACGGTGCACTTCCTCCCCGCCGAGGAGGGGGGCTACACCGTGGAGGTGCCGGCCCTCGACGGGTGCGTCACGGAAGGGGACACGTTCGAGGAGGCCGAGCGCAACGCGCGGGAGGCCATCTCCCTCTACGTCGAGTCCCTGCGGGCGCGCGGGCTGCCGATCCCCTCTTTCCGGTGACCTGAAGCGCGGCACGTTCCGCGCCATCCTGCGGGCCCTGGGCCTCACGGTCGAGGAGTTCCTGGCGCTGCTGTAGCGTCAGACCTTCGCTTCCACCAGCTTGATCTGGTCGCGCGCGGCCGTGCCCAGGCCCATGGCCGCGGCCGCCTCGATGAACTTCGGCGGCCGGCCGATCTCGGTGAGCGTCTTCTTCCCCTTCCCCTGGCGCACCTCGTCGACGTACTCCCACGCGAGCCGGTCCATGGCGACCGGGTCGGTCGTGGCGAAGACGCTGTCGAAGGGGACCTTGAAGCGGGGCTTGTCGTGCGGGCCGCCGTCCCACAGGAGCTTGTAGGCGTCGGTGATGACGAGCTTGACCTTGTCCTTGATCTCGGGAAGCGCCCACACGTGCGGGATCCCGGCGCAGCCGTCCCGGTGGAAGGCGCCGGGGCTCACGACGACGCCGTGGGTGATGTTCTTCATGGCGCAGGTGACGCCGCTGAGGTCGTGGGTCTTGATCACCGCGAGGTCGATGATGACGCTGGCCCACAGCACGGGCAGCGCCAGCTGCGTCCGGCCGGCCGGGGTCTTGCGGAACTGCGTCTCGTAGGGCGCCTGCTTGTTGCTGAGCACGCGCACGCCCTTGGCCTTGGCGAGGGTCAGCTTGTAGCGGGCGGCCTGCATGCGGCCGGACATCTGGTCGTAGATGATGATGTTGTCCGCGGGGACACCGACGGCCATGAGGCTGTCCGCGATGGCCCAGGCGGTCTCGGGATGGGCCGCCATGGCGGGGAAGCCGAAGGCGTTGGGCTTGATGAGCACCTTGTCGGTGGCCTGCGCGAACTGCGCCCAGGCCGACTCCGGCTTCGAGGTGCCGGTCAGCTCCATGACCGCTCGGTCGACCATCTGGCGCGCCACCTCCCGCGACGGCATGACGGCGCCGCCCAGCGCGCCGGGCCTGGTCACGCGGACGACCGTCCCCTTGGCCGAGAAGCGGGTCTCGGCCGCCGGCGACGGCGGGAAGATGGGGTTGCCCTTGGCCGCCGGCTTGCCCGGGGCGCCTTGCGCCTGCGCCAGGGACGGCAGGCCGAGCGCGGCGGCGCCGAGCGTGGCCGCGCCGATGGCGGCGCCGGCGAGGAAGTCGCGTCGAGTCGCGTGGTCGTGCGTGTCGGACATGGAGGCTCGCTCCTTTGGGCTCGTGCCCCTCGCGGGGGCCATCATCAGGCGCGGGTCAGGGTCGACCGTTGCCATGCGCATTCACTCGCGCCGGGTCTTGGGCAAACGCAGCGCCACCTCGTCCACGAAGCGCCGCGCCTCGTCGCGCGGGACCCCGGCCAGGCCGATCCCGCGCCCGTCCTGGGCCACGATCTCGAGGCGGACGCGGCCGGCGGCGGCGAGACGCTGGACCAGGGCGAAGGCGCCGAGGTCGAGCGCGAGGCCGAGCATCACGAACGCCACCGCCGCGAGCGCCAGGGAGCCGCCGAAGCCCACGCGGCCCCGGAACCCGAGCACCACGGCCAGCGCCACGGCCGCGGCGAAGAGCGCCCCGCCGGCCCAGATGAAGGTCCCGCCGGCGGTCCGCGCGATGGTCACGCGGCCGAGGCTCGCGAGCGGGTAGAGGTCGTCCGTCTCGCCGAGGCGGGCGCCGAGCATCGTGGTCGTGGTGCGCGCGCGGATCGCCGTGTCCGACACGGTCAGCTCCACGCGGGTGCGGCGGCCGAAGAGCCACGCCAGGAGGCGGCCGAGTTGCTGGAAGTAGACGAGGCCGAACAGCACCAGGAAGAGCCGGCGGGCTCCGGCGTTGAACCGACCGACCAGGCGACCGCTCACGCGAGGCGGGGACGCGGCCGACGTGGGCGCGCGCGGCTCCACCGGGGCCTTCTCGAGGGGCGTCTCGCTCATCGGGGCGTGGCTCCTCCTGTGGGCGTGCGGCGCCGCGGCGCCGGCGCGGAGCCGGGCCCGTGCACGATCTTGGCGGACTTCCCCTTGGCGCCGAGCAGCTTCATCCAGACCGCGCGCTTCTCGGGCGCCTGCTGCGTGAAGATGCGGGTGGCGCCCCAGCGCGGGTTGGCGAGCAGCACGAGGCGGGTCTCGGCGAGCTTCGGCAGCGCCGCCTCCGCCGTGGTGGCCCCGAGCGAGCGCCACCCCGCCCTGGCGTCCCGCAGCCAGGGCACGCCGGCGCCGCCGAAGACCGCGGCCCGCTGGCAGCCGGCGCGGCGTAGCGCCGTGCGCACGGCCGCTTCGTCGCCGGCCGGCGAGGCCGCGTAGACGAGGATGCCGTCGGCGTCGACGCCGATGCCCGCCACCCGCGTGGGCGGAGGTGGCGCGCCGGGCGCGGCCCCCGCGGGAACGCCGGGCGTGACCGGCGCGGTCGGCGCCGGCACGCTCCGGGGAGGCGTCCCCTGCGCCAGGGCGAGGGTGCCGGGCTCCGCGGTGACCTCCTGCCCCCAGGCTCCCACGCTCACGCGCGGTGGCCCTTCCGGGGTCAGCGGCGCCAGGATGGCGAGGGCGTCGAGGCCCGGGCGCGGCGGGAAGTGCCGCTTCTGGCCGATCACCAGGCCGCGCGGCGCGGCCGGGTCGCTCGGGCCGAGCGGGATGACCGCCACCCGCGGCGCCGGTGCCCGGTCCGCGGGCTCGGCGCGGAGATCGACGCCCGTGGATCCGGGGGGCTCGCCGCTGCCCACCACGAGGCTCAGGTCCACGCGGCGGAGATCGACGCGCAGCAGGTCGACGCGGGCCTGGGGCCGGGCCGGCTCCGGACGCAGGAACGACGTGGCCACGGCCGGCGGATAGGGCGTGGGCCCCTGGAAGTAGTCGCCCACCACGAAATGCCCCTCGCCCGGGACCGGCGGCGCGACGGCCGGCTCGAGGTCGTGGCCGGGGAGCACGGGCCGCAGCGTCAGGTACATGAAGTCGCGCCAGTCGCGGCCGATGTAGCGGGGGCAGGGCTGGATGCCCATGAGGCGCGACAGGCGGCGCATGGCGTACATCAGGTCGGGGCGGCCGGGCACGGCGCCGACCCTGGCCCAGTTCTTCTCCAGCTTCACCCCCTCGAAGCTGCCCAGCTTCTTCACGCCCTCCGGCGGCATGGGGAGGACGCGGTAGAACTCGAAGCCGGCGTGGCCGGCGTTGATGTCGAGCTCCATGGCGTACTCGCAGCCCGCCGCGATCATGGCCTTGGCCAGGGTCTCGCCGGTCAGCGACGTGCCCCACGCGTAGAGCGGGTAGCGACCCTTGGTGATGCAGAGGCCGGAGCGGATGATGTGCGTGGTCGGCCCGACTCCGGTGATGAACCCGGGGCCGCCGCCCCAGGCCTGGCGCCCGAAGGGGTCGAACTTGCCCCCTTCCGCGATGGGGAAGAGGTTCTGGCGGAACGACTGCATCTCGAACGGGAGGTTCTTGACCGAATCGTCGTTGGGCCAGGAGCCCATGCCGAACGTGCCGTCCTTCAGGCGCGCGGCGGTGGCGCAGAAGGGCAGCGGCCGCGCGATGAGCTTGCCGTCCGACATCATGCCGAACTGGCCGTGGACGGTCTGCCAGCCGCCGTTGAAGCCGCCCACCAGGCGCCGGATGGTGGCGTCGTCGCGGGGGATCACGCCGTCGCCGACCTGGCCGGTCTGCGAGCGCGGGTCGCGCGTGCCCGCCACCATGTTGAGCGACACCTGTTGCGGGTCCCAGGCCACGAAGAAGACCTTGGCGTAGGCCCGGTTGGGATCGGGCCGCACGAAGGCCTGCGCGAAGGGGGACGGCGCGTCGGGGTTGCGGCCGATGAAGGGGTCGTGCATGAGGGACCACTCCCCCTCCCCCTTCTCCGGCTTCTTGAGCACCGGGGCGAACGGCGGCGGCGGCCACCCGGCGACCTTGACCTCGTGCGGGTCGGCGGTAGCGTCGAACAGCAGCTCGTCGCGCGCCGTGCCCACCTGGCCCGAGGCGCGGCGCGCCTTGTCGACCAGCTCGAAGAAGACGTCCTCCATCCAGGCGATGCCCTTCGGGCCGATGAAGGAGACGGCGCGGGCGGTGTCCACGGCCCAGTGGACGAACTGACGCCGTGACTTCTGCTGGAGGCGGAGCTGACCGTCTCCGCGCGTCAGCTCCCCGCGGTTGGCGTCGTAGAGGCGGTCGGCGCCGATGGCGAGGAGGCCGGGCGCGGCCCAGCGCAGCTCCGGCGCGCTGGAGGTGGCCACCTCCAGCACGCGCTTGTCGTACCCCCGCAGGTGTCCCGTCTCCTGCAGGTTGGTGAGCGCGTTCTGCCACCGTTGCTGCCGGTCGAGCGTCGCCGTGGCCGCGGGGCTCTCGCCGTGGAGGTCGATGACGGTGACCACGGCCTGCCCCTCCTCGGTCGCGAGGAAGGCGGCCCGGTCCCCTTCGGCGACCACCTGCCACTCGTCGGCGGCGCTGGTGCGGGTCAGGTTCACGGGCGCGGACGCCGCCAGCGGCACGCCGCCTGGGGAGAGGGTCACGTCGGAGAAGTAGGCGTCACGGGGCGCGTCGCGCTCGCGGCCGAGGAAGAACACGGGACGCGCGGAGAGCGCGCCGAGCGGCCCCGCCGGCGCCTCCATCAGCGCGATGTCGGCGGGCTGCACGTCGAGCCGGTAG
>JACRCY010000095.1 GCA_016218785.1 Deltaproteobacteria bacterium | reverse complement strand
GCCACCTCGGTGAGCTCCGGCTCGTCGCCGCCGCCGCCGGCCTCCTGCTGCGCCAGCAGGGTGCGGTAGGACTCGAGGTCGGACGTGAACTCGAACGAGCGCACCTCGAAGGCATCGCCCACGTCGCGGTAGACGACGAGCGCCCAGCGCTGCGCGACCCCGGGGAAGGCTCCCTCCACGAACGCCACGATGCTGTCGAACTCCTTCTTGAGGTACTCCATCTCGTCGCCCATGCTGCCGGTGGCATCGAGCACCAGCGCCACATCGAGCGCCGCGAGCGGCGCGCTCGTGACGCTGAGGACGAGCGTCAGCGCGGCGTCGCCGGCCAGGGCGGTGGCCGACGCGCTCGCGTCGCCGAGGCTCGCCGCGACGGTCAGCTCCTCACCGGCTGCGGCGCCGGCCCAGGCGGGGAAGACCAGGACGCGGCCGTCGGCGCCCGTGGTCGTCGAGAGGAGCGCCCCGGCGTGGCCGCGCACCGTCACCGCGGCGCCGGCCACGGGGCGGCCGCCGTCGTCCGTGACGCTCACGATCAACCGGTCGCCGCGCGGGATCTGCGGCAGGCCGGCGAGGCCCTGGCTCGCCGCGAGGAAGCTGGTGTACAGGCCGAAGTTGAGGTTGTCGTCCCAGGCGCCGGCCGTCAGGGTGCCGGCGGGAATCACGAGGCCGCCGTCGCCGCCGCCACCCGGCGCGACGACGGCTGGCGGTCCTCCCGAGTCCGCGCTGGCGAGGGCGCCGTCCCAACGGGCGCCGTCGAACTCGATGTGGGCCGAGTCGCTCCAGGCGCCCGCGTCGTGCTGCGACGCCGATGACCCGCCGCCGGAGAGGCCGCAGCCCAGCAGGGCCGCGGCCAGGATGGAGACCACTGTCGGAGAAAGTAGGCTAGTCACGCTCATGGGTCCCTCCGCAAGGCGGTCAGTAGCAAGCGGCATGCCTCCCCGCCCGCCCAGTCGTGGGCCGGTTTGCGCAGCAGTGCGGGGCAGGCGCGGCGGATGATCGCGACGTCAGTGTCGCGTTGCGGGCGCGTTTCGAGGAGCGCCCGCCTCACCGTCGGATGGGCCTGGAAGCCCCACTGGGGGCGCCAGGCCGGGGACGGCGAGGACGCCTTGCGGCCTCGAGCGGCGAGGGGGCCCAGCCGCCGCGAGCGGCGGCTCAGCGAACCGGGCCGCTCACGCCGATCATGACGAAGCGGCCGTCGCCCTCGCTCCAGCGCAGGTCCTCCCAGTGCGCCTCGAGCCACGCCGCGACCGCGGCGGGATCGGTACGTGGGCTGAGCCACGGCGGCAGCGGCACCAGCGAGGAGACGCTCGAGACGAGCGCGCGCAGCGGCGAGGACTCGGGGGGCACGTGCTTGAGGACGTAGGGGAGCACGTCGAGGCGCCCGTAGGTGAGCAGCGCCAGGCCCGACACGTACGCGGCGACGGTGGCCGCGGCGACGTTCTTCGGGTTCCGCGACTGGAGACCCCGGCGCGCGTCGGTGAACGTGGTGTCGACGAGCGCGCAGAAGTGGTCGTCGGGATCGGTGCCGGCGGGCGGCGGGTTGGCGCGCAGGTAGTAGGCCGCCAGCGTGTCGCGCCAGTAGCGCGCCGGGTTGACGTCCGGGATCTTGACCGGCTCCGGAGTGAGGTCGTCCTCTCCCACCTGCATGAAGCCTACCCTCCCACCGCGTCCCGGGGCAAGCACAACGCGGCATTCACCCGAGCGCCGAAGCATCCCCCCTCCGTGCACGCCGAGATCACACGATTCGTGTGGCCTGGGAGGGGATGGGTTGGCGGAGGGGGGGCGGCGCCTCGCGCCGCCGGCGCGGTCAGCCCGGGGCCTCGGCGGCCCGGCGGATCGAGTCGAGGAGGGCCAGGGAGCTACCCGGGTAGACGCCGTAGCGGATCTCGGGGTGGTGGCGGAGGAAGAACTTCACCAGCCAGCCGAGCGTGGAGAGGTCGAAGCCGCTGGCCACGTAGAGGAGCGTGCCGTCGCCGTCCGGCGTGGGCACGAGGTCGAAGCGCAGGTGGAGGTCGCGCGGCTCGCCCGACTCGTAGTGGACCTCGAGCGAGCGCCCCTCGTCGCGGGTGAGCGTGGCCGTGTAGCCGAAGCGCGCCGTGAAGAGCGCGATGCGGAACGCCAGCCGCATGGTCAGGCGGTCCCCCTCCACCTTCACCTTGTCGATCATCGGGATGCGCGAGGGGTAGGCCTCGACGTCGCGGATGATGGTCCAGACCCGCTCCGGCGTGGCCGCGACGCGCACGGCCGCCACGGCCCCCCGCGGCTCGTCGTTGGGTCCCAGGGTGAGGCGGACCAGAGGGTCACGCGAGGCGGCGACGACCTCGGGCGCGAAGCAGATGGCGCTCATGTCCGACCGCCCCCCGCGGGCGCCCGCCTCACAGCAGCCAGCGCACCATGTCGGGGTGCGGCCGCGGGATGACCTCGGTGCGCAGCAGCAGCCCCGACTCCTCGCCGAGGATGGCCTCGGCCGCCTCCACCGCGGCCTCCACGTCGGCCTGGTCGCCGGTGAGGGTGAAGAAGGCCTTGCCGCCGATGCCGCGCGCCAGGCGCACCTCGATCAGCCGGATCGCGGCGCGCTTGCAGGCCGCGTCGGCCGCGATGATCGCGGAGGCCACGGCGAAGGTCTCGACCACGCCCACCGCCTTGACCTCGTCGATCACCGCGGTCGCCTCGATCGCGGGGATGAGCTGCGGGTGCGCGTTGGGCAGGATGAGCTGGTCGACCACCGCCGGCCCGCCGATCTCGAGGCCCCGCGCGTACGACTGCTGGACCTCCTCGACCTCGCCGCCGATGATGACGACGAACTTGCCCGGGCAGACGGTGATGGCCTGGAGCACGCGGACGGCGGCCCGCTTGGCCATCTCGTCGCACATCTTGATGCCGCGCGCGATGGACGACAGCTCGATGCAGGCGAGTGCCGGATGCACGGGCAGGGGGCGCGCTTCCACGACAATCCCTCGCAGTTCAGACGCCATCGTACCCCATCCGGCTCACGGCGCGCTCGCAATCTCGACGCTGGCGGCGCCCACCGCGGTCACGACCCCGTCGATCGACGCGTGGTAGCGCGCGCCCAGCTTCCCCTCGGGGATCTCCCCGACCAGGTCGCCCACGC
Source organism: Deltaproteobacteria bacterium (assembly GCA_016218785.1). Classification (GTDB taxonomy): domain Bacteria; phylum Myxococcota_A; class Polyangia; order JACRCY01; family JACRCY01; genus JACRCY01. The sequence goes on along the minus strand of JACRCY010000095.1, from coordinate 1,767 downwards.
GGACGCGCTGGCCGACCGCCACCACGGGCCGCGCCGGGGCGCCGGTGTGCTGGTCGAGACGGAGGCACACGCCCGCGACCTCCGGCTCGGTCCAATCGACGGTGTGCGGCACGTCGAGGTACTCGGTGAGCCCGAGCCGTGCCACCAGGCGGGGGAGGGGCACGCGGCGGTGGTTGCGGAAGTCGTGCGGCTGGCAGTCGGTGCGCCGGTGGGGGTTCGCCTGGCCGGCCTTCGCGAGCTCCTGCCGGAACTGCACGTAGACCTTGCGCGGCGAGAGCATGAGCGGGCAGGCGTAGACCTCGCACACGCCGCACAGGCAGCACAGGTACGCCGCCGTCACGTGCGCCGTCGGCGCGAGGCTGCCGATCGCCTCGGTGCCGAGGGCGCGCATGACCAGGTGCGGCTCCAGCGCGTGCCCGAGGTTGTAGCGCGGGCAGAGGTCGGTGCACATGCGGCACTGGCAGCAGACCACGCGCCCGAGGCGCACCTCGCGCGCGGGCGGCGCCGTGCCGCGGAGGATCAGGGGGTGGTCGGCCGGCAGCACCAGCACGCCGCTGGTGCGCTTGCTGATCGGCTCGTCGGGGTCGGTCACCGCGCGCCCCATCATCGGGCCGCCCTCGATGATGCGCCACGCGGGGACGGTGGCGCCGCCCGCCAGCTCCACGGCGAGCCGCATCGGCGCGCCGATCGGGAGCTCACGCGTGACCGTGTGCCGCACGGCGCCGGCCACGGTCAGCGGTCGGCGCGTCACCGGGCGGCGATGGCGGACGGCGTCGGTCACCTGGGTGAGGGTGACCACGTTGCTGACCACCGCGCCGACCTGGAGCGGGATGCCGCCCTCCGGCACCACCCGGCCGGTCACGTCGTGCACCAGCTGCTGCTCGTCGCCGGCGGGGTAGTAGTTGTGGAGCTCGAAGATCTCGACGGCCGGCGCCACGCGGCCGGCCACGCCGCGGACGTGGCGGACGAGGTCGCGGTGATGCCCCTTCAGGGCCAGCACCAGCCGCTTGGCGGCGGTCGCGTCGGCCAGGACGGTCAGGCCCTGGAGGACCGCCTCGGCGCGATCCTGCAGCACCGCCTTGTCGCAGCGCAGGAGCGGCTCGCACTCGGCGCCGTTGGCGATGACCGTGTCGGCCTTGGCGCCGAACTTGACGTGGGTGGGGAAGCCCGCGCCACCGGCGCCGACGATGCCTGCCTCCCGCACCAGCTGCGCGATGGCGTCCGACATGGTCCGTCGGCCGAGCACGTTAGTCGGCGGCCGGAGGCGAGTCAACCGCGGCGGTCGCGCTCGGCGCCGCGCGACACCACGGCGTCGACCACCTGTGGCGGCGGCTGGAGGTGCCTGCTTCGACGCGCTGCTGCCGGCGGCCGTGCCGTCCTGCGGGCTTGCGGGAGCTCCGCACCGCTCGGGGCTGAAGTCACGGCTCGTCGTCGGACCATGAGGGGAGCCGGCGCCGGGTGCGCCCGTCCCTCCCGCTCCGGCAGGCAGCCGCCTGCCAGCGGCCGCTTGCATCCCGCCATGGCCGGTCGGACCCGGGCAGCCAAGTGCAAGACACGGCGCCGGATGCCGCCGCCCGTGCTGGCGCGCAGCTTGCTGTTGAGTCGATGGGCGGCTCGGATTTGACGGGTAGGGGGTATCCATTTAACCGGAGCAGGTGCTAGACTGACGCGGTGGACGCACCTCGCGCTGGCACGCACTATCCGAGGTCCGCGGGGGAGTTCCAGGCCTGGTTCCGGACCGATGCGGACTGCCTGGACTACCTGGAG
>JACRCY010000009.1 GCA_016218785.1 Deltaproteobacteria bacterium | reverse complement strand
GCGGCCCCCGCCGCGCACTTGAAGCTATCGCCAGCCGATCGAAGCTATCGCCAGCCGATTGAAGCTTCCGCCAGCCGATTGAAGCTTCCGCCGCCTTGAATATCACTATCTTGCGGGGCGGCAGGTTTCCGCCTCGAAATCGAGCTTGTAACCCCGCGGACGGAAGCGTCTTTTTCGTGGCGAAGGTCTCAATCCGGTGGCGGAAGCCAAAATCCCGTGGCGAAAGCCTCCATGGCGGCGGCGGAGGCCAACTTGAGGTGGCGATGACCTCGCGAGCGGTCCGGGCTGCTTCACGTCCGCCCCGACGCGCTCATAGCGGCGCCGGCGCCGCGGTCACGCGCCCAAGGTCGCGAAACGAGTGGCAGGCCAGAGCCAAGGTGGCGTATTGTGGGCCCATGTGCGCCGAGCGACGTTGGCTGTCCTCGGTGGTCGCGGAGGAGAGGCGCGATGACGAGCCCCGGGGGACGGTCGACCGGCGGACTGGATCGCGGCGGCGCCAGCCGCAGCTCGGGCGGGCCGGGGCCGGCATCTGCGGCCGGGGGACGCGTCCGACGCTTCGCCCTCGCCGGCCGCGTGGTCACCATGGACGAGCGCGCGACCGTGCTCGAGCGCGGCGTGGTGTACGTAGCTGGCGCCCGCATCGCCGCGGTCAGGGACGCCGCGGCGCCTCCGCCGCGCGAGTTCGCGAAGGTGGCGGTGATCCACACCGGCGCCACGATCTGCCCCGGCCTCATCGAGCTGCACAACCACCTGAGCTACGACATCCTGCCGCCGTGGGACGTGCCCGAGCGCTACCCGAACCGCGACGTGTGGGGCCGCAGCGCCGAGTACCACGCGCGCGTGACCGTGCCCATGAGCGCCGTCGGACGCGACCCCGAGCTGATGCCGGCGGTGGCGCGCTACGTCGAGTGCAAGTGCCTGCTCGCGGGCGTGACCACCACCCAGGGCATCCAGCTCTTCAGCAACCTGGCGCGCGGCGCTTCTACCGCGGGCTCGTGCGCAATGTCGAGGCGCCCGGCCCGGCCGACCTGCCGGCCGCGCTCGGCCGCATCGCCGACGTGGGCCCGGCCGACGCGAAGGGGTTCCTCCAGCGGCTGGGCCAAGCGCGCTGCGTGCTGCTGCACCTGGCCGAGGGGCGCGACGCGCGGGCGCGCCGGCACTTCCGCGCGCTCCGCCTCCCCGACGGCCGCTGGGCCCTCGGCCCCACGCTCGCGGGCATCCACTGCGCCGCACTCACCAACCGCGACTTCGCGGTCATGGCCGGCCACGGCGCGGGCATGGTCTGGTCGCCGCTCTCGAACCTGCTCCTCTACGGCCAGACGGCGCGCATCGAGCGCGCCCGCGCCACGGCGTCCGCATCGCCCTCGGCTCCCACTGGTCGCCCACCGGGAGCAAGAACCTGCTCGGTGAGCTGGAGGTCGCCCGCCTCGCCAGCCGCGCGCGCGGCGGCCTGTTCGCGGACGACGACCTGGTAGCCATCGTGACGCGCGTGCCCGCGCAGATCCTGGGCTGGGACGCGGCCGTCGGCACGCTGGCGGCCGGCAGGCACGCCGACCTCATGGTCGTGCGGGGCGACCAGCCGTTCGCCTCGCTCCTGGTGTGTCCCGGTGAAAGCCCTCGGGATTCGGTGGCGACAGCATGGGCAGGTGCCCGGGCAAGGACCGCGCGGCATGGTATGCTGGTCCAGATGGCTGCCGCCTGGCACGTAGGAGCCTTCCTCGATTGGGACACAGTGCGTCGAATGGGTCGAGTGCCGGACCGTGAGGACGCTTCCCTGGTCGCGCGGCATGCGGATCATGTATTCCGGTGGCTGCGTGGGGACATCGCCAGCATCCTTCGAGCGATTGACGCCTCGGCGGCCTTCTTCGTCAACTTCCGCATCTACCATGGATGGCATAGGGGGAGTACACCGACTGTAGACCGTCGCGCCCTCGAGTCAGTAAGGGCATCAGGAGGGGCTGGCGGTCGGATTGACCGCGTAGCTTTTGACTCAGACCTCGGGTTCGGCAACGAACTCCTCTGTGGTGGTCACCGCGCGGCGCTCTTTGATACCCTTCGCCGGCGTCCTGACGGTGAAGACGAACAGAAGATGGTGGATACCGCGCTAGCCGCGGACCTCCTGGACTTCGCGCGCCGAGAGAAACACCTCCGCTACCGCGCAGCACTCGTGGTTGGCGACGACGACGACCTGCTGCCGGCGGCCGTCACAGCCGAGCAGTGGGGGCTGGCCACATGGGTCGTGCGCCGGCGGCAGGCTGACAACCCGCACCTTAGGACGGCCGGTCTGATTCGAGACCTGAGACTGGGAATTCACACATGAGCACCATCTCCAAACACGTCGAAATGGATCTGGCGCCCTTCTCCGACATCGGCTCTCTCTTGGAGATCGCCGAGCATGGAGACCGGGCCTCGTTCAAGCTCGTGCGCGACGGTAGGCGCCTTGTTGGTGAGGTGAGCCTGGTCGACGGCGTGCCGGCCTATTCGTTCAATGCGTTTTCCGGAAAGACTCTGCGCGAGGTCCTCTCGGGTTCCACCTTCGCGGATCTCGATACGCTCACTCGGCACCAGGCTTCCTTCCACCGCGAAGTGCGCGACGACTTTCCCTTCAGGAACATCCAAATCGACGACAGACGCGGCCTCGACGACCACCACGTCTCAGAGCTCCTGGTCATCCCCCCGAGGCCCCGCCTCCGTCTCCTGGTCGTGGAGGGGCCCGCTGGCATTGGAAAGACAAGGCTCATCAAGCGGCTTTGTCTTTCGCAGGCGGAAGCCTTCGGCGCGCGCCGCGGCGCTATCCCGCTGCTCTACGTTGGAAGCCGAGGTCGACGCCTGTCACGGCTCGATGATGCTATCGCGGCTTCGCTGCAGGATGTGCGTGCCGGCAACACGACCTACGCCGAAGTTCCGTCACTTGTTCGGAACGGCGTGCTTGCCCTTGCGATTGACGAATTCGACGAGCTTTCTAACTCCGAGGGATACGCTGACGCCTGGAGGACCTTCAGGGACTTCGTCGACCAACTTAGTGACCGTGGAATCGTCGTGATATCAGCGCGGGACACCTTCTTTGACGCGCAACGATTCCGGGAGGCACTCACATCATGGCACGGACGTGATGACCGAGTTGAAGTAGTGGAGATCCGCGTTGCCGAGCCGAGTTGGAATGACGCTAAGGAGTACATTCGCCAGGGCGGCGCGGATGATGCCGCACTTACCAAGCTCGAGGATCTGCTCGATCCAACACGCCGCGCCTACGTGCTCCGGCCCGTCTTCCTCCACCACCTTCGCACGGACCTTGCGGGTGTGCTGGAGGGTGAGACCTCGTTTCGTCAACTCATCGTGGACCGATTCGTGCGCCGCGAGGCAGACGAGAAACTTGCCTGTGGCCTCCCACCCGAGGAGGCACCCTCGCTCCGGCGAGCTGTCGTTAGGACGTTGACGGAGGTTGCCGGCGACATGTTCGAGCGTGACCGCGACTGGGTCGATGCCGACACCCTTACCGTAGCGCTCGACATTGCACTATCGGACACGCCCCTGACGAGTGACTCGCAAGCGACCCTCGTCGCCAGAGCCACAAGCCTGGGTTTCATGGAACCAAGTGACCGCGGAGAGCGGGCGCGTCGCTTCCCCCATGACGAGATCCGTCATTGGTTTCTGGCCGGCTACGTTCTCGAAATGCTTCTCACGAGACCCGCCGACACGGCTCGCAGTATGCTCGAGAGGGGAACCGTCAGCCTGGACTTCGTGGATGTTTTCGTCGAGCGCGGGAGTGCCCGGGCGCCGGCGGAGCACGAAAGACTGCTGGCGGCCGTTTGCGAGATTGCGAGGCTCAGTCAAGTCAACACGGGACTTGGCACCAACGCTCGCACCCTCTTGGCCGGTGCCATTCGGGCCCGACCCGCAGATGTGGAGCCCGTCGAGATCGAGGAACTTACTTGGGGCAATGCCTCATTGCAGGGCGCCCGTCTTGTGGGGGAGTTCTCGGCCTGCACTTTCGGCAAGCTCGATTTGCGAGGTGCCGACTGCTCCCAACTGGAATTCAAACGGTGCTTCGTCCACACTCTCCTCGTCGACGAGAACTCCGTGCTTGGGTGCGGCCTCCCGGCGTCCCGCTTCCTTCGCTTCTGGTCACACTCAGCCGCGGAGGTGCTACTCGCCGACAAGAGCAAGATCGACGCCCGGCTCCAATCGCTTGTTGCGACGAGGATTCTGCACAAACTACCTCTCATCAACCTGCTTGTGCGCGTGTGCCGCCGATCAATCGGACAGTTCTATTTGGCAGAAGATGGACACGACGAGGTCTCAGGGGACATTATCTCTGATCCGCTCTGGCAGACACTTCGCGACATCCTCGTTTCTCATAACAGACTGGAATCTCGCGTCAAGTCGACAGGTGGTCCTCGAAAGCTCCTGCTGCATGTGAGGGATCCAGCGTCTCTGCTCTCCGGGAGACACGCCGATCCGGAACAACACGCCCAACTTGAGGCCCTGTGGACGGAAGTTCGCGACAAGGCGCTTCCCGCCGCCTAGGAGCGACGCCAACAGGATCCTCAGGTTGAGCATCCTCCCTTCTTGGCAGGCAGGTGATCGCTCTACTGTCAGTGCTTCACCGTCGGTGCGACGGCTCCGCCGACCGCTGCGGCGGCCGCGCCTGGCGCGCCCCCACACCTCCCGCTCCGCCGCTGCTCCCTCCGGGCCACCTCGGCGTCGGCGTGTGCCTCTTGATGCGCACGAAGCGCACCAGCGCGCTGGACCGGAGGGGTGTCTCCGCTCGGCCGGGCGACGCGCTGTCACGCTTCCTGCGCTTGGGGTCGGCAAACGCCGCCGCCTCGGCGGCCCGGAGGTGCGCCATGTCGTCGCAGTCGTTGCCGCAGCCGTTGTCGCCGCCGTCGCCGCAGCCCGCGCCGCAGCCGCCGCCCTCGCCGGACCGCCCGCCGCACGAGCGGCTCGACGCTTTCCTCGTCGCTCGCGAGTTCGTCGCCGTCGTCGCGCAGCAGCGAGCGCGGCTGCACGGGCTGCCGGGCGAGGCCGGGCCGCAGCTCGAGCGGGCGGCGGTCAGCGCCATGCTCAACGTGGCCGAGGGCGCGGGGCGGCAGGCGCCGCGGGACCGCGCGCGCGTCTTCGCCATCGCCCGCGGCGAGGCGTGCGAGGCGGCGGCGCTGGACGTGGCCGTGCTCTTCGGCGCGCTCACGGCGGAGCAGGCGGCGCCGGCGCGGGCACTGCTCGACCGGTTCACGCGCATGCTGTCGCGGCTCTCGCGGCGGTGACGGCTGCGGCCGCGGCTGCGCCTGCGGCTGCGGCATCCGGCTGCGGCTCCGGCCGCGGCCGCGGCTGCGGCGTCGGCTGCGGGTGCGGCAGCGGCTACTCCCGCGACAGCGCCGCCACGCACTCGACGTGGGCGGTGCCGGGGAAGAGGTCGAGGGGCTGGACCTCCGACGTGCGGTAGCCGAGCGCGGCGAGGCGGTCGAGGTCGCGGGCGAGCGAGCGCGGATCGCAGCTCACGTAGACGATCCGCCGCGGCGCGAGCGCCGCGAGCCGCACCAGCACGGCCGGCGCGCAGCCCTTGCGGGGCGGGTCGAGCACCACGACGTCGGCGTGCGCGACCTCGGCGAGGAGGGGGGCCACGTCGCCGCACCGAAACTCACAGGAAGAGGAGGCCGCCGAAGCTGCGCGACGGGCCGAGGCCACGGCCGCGGCGCTCGCCTCGATGCCGATGACGCGCGCCGCGCGCGGCGCCAGGGTGAGGGCGATGCCGCCCACGCCCGAGTAGAGGTCGAGCAGCACGTCGGTGGGCCGGAGGGCGGCCAGTTCGGCGCAGAGCACGTAGAGCCGCGCCGCCTGCGCGCGGTTCACCTGGAAGAAGGCGCGGGCGCCCAGGACGAGCCGCACGCCGCCCAGGTCCTCCTCGACCTCGTCGACGCCGTCCAGGACGCGGCCGGCTCCGCCCAGGATGACGCCGCCGCTCGCTGTGTTGACGTCGAGGATCACGCCCACCACGAAGGGGCAGCGGGCGCGCAGGCCGCGGGCGAGGGCCTCGGCCTCGGGGAAATCGGCCGCGGCCACGAGCACCACGAGCGTCTGCCCGGAGGAGTTGGCTCGTGAGACCACGTAGCGCAGGAGGCCGGTGCGCCGGCGCTCGTCGTAGACGGGCACCCCGAGCGCGGCGGCCGCGGCCACCGCGGCCTCGGCCGCGGCCTGCACGGGGGCCTCGGGCACGAGACACCCGGTCATGTCCACGGGACGGTGAGAGCGGGGCGCATAGCTGGCGGGCACGGTGCGCCCCTTCAGTCGGGCGACCACGTACTTGGCCTGGTCGCGGTAGCGCGTCTCGGCCGGCGCCGGCACGCACGCGGCCACGACCACGCCGTGCAGCGACGGGTGACGGGCCAGCGCGCGCTCCACCCGGGCGCGCTTGAGGCGCAGCTGCTCGTCGTACGCCGCGTGCTGCAGCGGACAGCCGCCGCAGCGGCCGTGGGCGGGGCAGGGGGGCTCCCGCCGCGCCGGCGACGGCTCGAGCACCTCCACGAGGCGCGCCCACGACTCCGGCCGGTGCGGGCTCCGGTGCAGGGTGGCCGCGCGGACGACCTCGCCGGGGAGCGCGCCGGCCACGTGGACCGAGCGGCCGCCGCCCGGGCCCACGCCCGCGCCCTCGTCGTCCACGGCCTCGATGCGCACCTCGAGCACGGCTTGATCCTACCAGGGCTCCGCTCCATAGTCCTTTTCGATGCCCGTCGCCGACGCCCGCGTGCCAATCGTGGTGGCCCTCTCGGGCGGCGTCGACTCGGCCACGGCCGCGGCGCTGCTGTGCGAGGGGGGGCAGCGGGTCGTGGGCATCGCCATGCGGCTCTTCGACGCCGGCGGGACGGGCGCGGCCGTCGGGCGCTGCTGCTCGCCGAAGGACCTCGAGGACGCCCGCCGCGTGGCCGCGCACCTCGGCATCCCCTTCTACGTCCAGAACTACGAGGAGGAGTTCCGCGGCGCCGTCATCGACGACTTCGTGGCCGAGTACCGCCGCGGCCGGACGCCGAACCCCTGCATCCGCTGCAACCAGCGGCTCAAGTTCGCGGCGCTCCTCAAGCGCGCGCGGGGCCTGGGCGCCGCCGCGCTCGCCACCGGCCACTACGCGCGGATCGCCGCGCGCGACGGGAGCCGGCTGCTGCGCCGCGGCGCCGACCCGCGCAAGGACCAGTCCTACGTGCTCTTCTTCCTCGGCGCCGAGGAGCTGGGCTTCGTCCGCTTCCCTCTCGGTCACTTGACGAAGGACGAGGTGCGCGCCCACGCGCGGCGCCTGAAGCTGCCGGTGGCCGACAAGGACGAGTCGCAGGAGGTGTGCTTCGTGCCGGACGGCGACGTCGCCGCCTTCGTGGCGTCGCGGCGGCCCGGCGAGCCGCCCCCACCGGCGGGGGACATCGTCGACGGCGCGGGCCAGGTCCTCGGCCGCCACGGGGGCGTGCACCGCTACACCATCGGGCAGCGCCACGGCCTCGGCCGCGGCCTCGGCCTGGGGATGAGGGAGCCGCACTACGTGATCGGGCTCGACGTGGAGCGGGCCAGGGTGTTCGTGGGGCCCGCGGCGGCGCTCGGCCGTGGTCGCCTGGTCGCGGGGGAGGTGACCTGGGCCGCGGCCGTGCCGCCGGGGCCCGTGCGCGCCGCGGTCCAGATCCGCTACCGCCACGAGCCCGCGGCCGCCACGGTCGCGCCGCTCGCGGACGGCCGCGCCGAGGTCGTCTTCGACTCGCCGGTGCGCGCCGTGGCTCCGGGCCAGGCGGCGGTCTTCTACGACGGCGACCTCGTGCTCGGCGGCGGGTTCATCGAGTAGGGCGCATGCCGGGCCCGGGCTCCTCCAACCAGGTATTGCCGTGGCGCGCGCCCAAGCGCGCCACGGCCTCAGTCGTGGCCGCGGCCCTGCTCCTCGCCGCGGCCACCGTGCTGGTCTCCCCGTGGCGCATGGTCGACCCCGACGGGCTCTCGCACCTCGCCGTGGGCCGGCTGATTGTCGAGACGGGCGCGGTGCCCCGCACCGACCCGTTCACCTTCGCCGCCCCGGGCCGTTCCTGGAGCAACCCCGAGTGGCTCGGCGACGTGGCCTGGTACGCGGCCTGGCGCGCGGGCGGGGCGCACGGCGTGGTCGCGCTGCGGCTCGCCCTCGTGGCCCTGGGGTTCCTGCTCGCGCTGCGCCTCGGCCGCCGGCAGGGCGCCGCCACCCTGCCGACGCTCGCGCTGCTGCTCGCGGCGCTCCCGGCGGGGCTGGCCCGCTTCACCGAGCGCAACCACGTGCACGCCCTGTGGCTGATCCCGGCGTGCGGTCTCGTGCTGGCCGCGCTGGGTGCCCCGGGCGACTCCGCCGCGACCCCCGGCCCGCGGGCCGTGCGGCGGCGCCTCGCTGCGCTCGGGCTCCTCATGGTCCTGTGGGCCAACCTGCATGGCTCGTTCCCGCTCGCGTGGCTGCTGCTCGTGGCGGCCCTCGCGCAGGCCGTGACCGACGGCGACCTGCGGCGCCCCGGCGTGCGGGGCGTCGTCGTGCTCCTCGCGCTCGCGCCGCTGCTCGGCATGGTGAGCCCGCACCTGTGGCGGAACTACGGGCAGGTATTCGACCACGTGGCCGGCGCGTCGGTCTACCGCGCCGTCATCATCGAGTGGCAGCCGCCGCTCGCGGCGCCGGCGCCGCTCATGCACCTCCCGCTCCACCTCCTCGCCGCCGCGGGCGTCGCGAGCTTCCTCCCGCGCTGCAACCGTCGCGCGGCGGGCGCGGCGGTCCTCCTGCTCGCCGGCCTCGTGCTCGCGTACACCGCGCAGCGCTTCGTGCCCGAGATGGCCGTGCTGGTCGTGCCGCCGGTGGCAGCGAACGTGACGCGGGCCGCGGCCGCCTCGAGCGCGACCTTCCGGCGTGCGCTCGCGGCCGTGCTCCTCTGCGTCGCGCTGCCGCTGGTCGCCTTCGCGGCCTGGGGCGCGCGGCGGGCGGGGCCCGTCTCGGTGCTCGCGCGCCCGGAGAGCCCCCTCGCGGCGGCGCGCTACCTCGCCGGTGAGCCGCCCGGGTCGCGCGTCGTGGCCCCCTTCGACGCCGGGCCGTGGCTGCTGTGGGTCGGCGCGGGCCGCTTCTCGCTCTACGTCGATCCGCGCAACAGCCTCGGGGCCGCGCACCTGCGGGGCTTCCTGCGCGAGATCCTGCCCGACCCCAGGCGGTTCGAGACGGAGGCGAGGCGTCTCGGCGTGACTCACGTGCTCGTCGACCGGCGCGACCCGCGCATGGCCGCGCTCGCCGCGTACCTCGCGTCGGCCCCGGCGCCCGGGTGGCGCCGGGTCTTCGCGGATGCGCGCTACGTGCTCTATGCGCGTGCCGCGGCCGCGGGGCCGACACCGACCAACGGGAGCGTACCGCCGACTTGACGCCCGGTGCGGGCGCCGGTACCTGTTCGTCCCTCCTGGCCGGCTGGGCGCCGGCGCGTCTCAGGTCGCCGGCGGTGCGTCGAGGCCCTCGAGCAGCGCGGCCACCTGCGCCGCCATGCCCGAGCCCACCTTCTCGTACAGCGTGCGCGCCTCGCCGAGCAGGTTGCGCGCGCTCTCCTGGTCGCCGCGCTCGAGCCGGTGGCGGCCGTAGCGCTCCAGCGCCCGGGCCAGCTCGCTCTCGTTCCCCACCTCGCGGAAGAGCTCCACGGCGCGGAGGAAGTACGTCTCCGCCGGAGCGGCGCCGGCCGTGTCGATGACGCCCGCCTGCGCCGTGCCGCCCCGCGCGCCGGTGGCCTTCAGGCGGACCTCGGCGATGGCGAGGAGCGCCCGCCCCGCCTCCTGACGGAAGCCGGCGGGCTCTGCCAGCTCGAGCGCGCGCCGCGTGAGCTGGTGCGCCTCGTCCATGCGCCCCTGGCGCAGCGCGATGAGCCCCAGGTTGCGCGCGGCCTCGGCCTGCTGCCGTTTCTCGTCGATGTCCTGGGCCAGCGCCATGGCCTCCTCGAGGTGCTTGCGCGCCTCGGGCAGCCGGTCGCTCACCAGCAGCAGCTCGCCGAGCTGGATCCGCAGCAGCACCTCGGTGGGGATGGCGCCGATGTCCTCGGCCATGCGTAGCCCCTCCTCCCAGGTGGCGAAGGCCTGGTCGAGGTCGGCGTGGTCGAAGCTCAGCGCGCCCAGCGCGGCCAGGGTCTCGGCCTCACCCAGGCGGTCGCTCACGTGCCGCTGGTGCTTGAGCGCTTCGCGGTAGCACTCCTCCGCCTGCGCGAGCCGGCCGAGGTCCTTGTGGATGTTGCCGACGTTGACCAGCGACCACGCGATGGAGCGGCGGTCGCCGAGGCTGCGGCGCATCTCCAGGGCGGCGGTGCTGCGCTCCATGGCCGCCTCGTAGCGGTCGAGCAGCCACAGCACCTGCCCGATGTCGTCGAGCGAGCCCGCCACGCCGCGCTGGTCGCCCGCCTGCTGGAACAGCTCGAGACCGCGCTCGAGGTACTCGAGGGCGACCTTGAGGTCCCCCTTGTCGCGCCACACGCGTCCCATCTTGTTGAACGCGACGGCGGCCTTGGCCCGCGACGACAGCACCCAGGCGAGCCGGAGCATGCGCTCGAAGGCGTTGAGCGCCTGCTCGTACTCCCCCCGGAGCTGCCAGACGGAGCCGAGGTCGTGCCACGTGATGATGCGCGCCGCCACCAGCGTGGGGCCGAGGCACCGCAGCGTGAGCTGGTAGAGGTCGATGGCGCGGTCGTTGTGGTAGACCGACCGCGCCACGTCGGCGGCGCGCCGGTAGTGGTGGGCGGCGCCGGCGGCGTCGCCGGAGCGCTCGAGGTGGCGGGCCACCTCCTCCTCGCGCTCCTCGCTGCGCCCCTCGGGCGTCAGGGAGAGCCACTGCGCGACGACGCGATGGTCGGCGGCGCGGGTCGCCTCGGGGATGGTCTGGTAGACGAGGTCCCACAGCGGCGGGTACGCGAAGTGGTACTCGATCTCGCCGGGGATGGAGGTCCGGGCCGACTCGACGAGCCAGCCGCGACGCGCCAGCCGGCCGAAGGCCTCGCCGATGGCCACGCGCGTTCGCTCGCCCGCCTTGGCGATCTCCGCCAGCGACGGGCCGTCGCGGTCGGCCGACTGCGGCTGCGTGCGCACCAGCGCGACGACCGCGTCGAGCCAGAAGGCCTCGCCCATGATCGCGGCCTTCTGCAGGAGCAGCCGCTCGCTCTCGTCGAGGATCTTGAGCCGCGCCTGCGGCAGGTCCTCCACCCGCGCGGGCAGCCGGGTGGCCTTCAGGATGGCGCGGTCGAGCCGCCAGCCGCTCGGCGTCGGCTGCACCGCGCCGGCCTCGACGAGGTAGCGCGCCAGCTCGTGCACGGCGCGCGGCGAGCCCCCGAGGTGGTCGCGGGCGTGCTGCTGCAGCGGCTCGGGGAGCTGACCGACCGGACGCAGCAGCTCGTCGAACAGCGCCCCGGTCTCCGCCGGGCTCAGCGGGGCCAGCGGGAGCCGGTCGGACGGCGGATCGACCCCGTTGAAGCGCGCGTGGACGTCGTACGTCTCGGGCCGGCCCAGGCACAGCAGCATCACCGGGGTCTCGCCCAGGCTCGCGGCGAGGAAATGGATGAGGTTGACGGTCGCGTGCGGGGCGCGCTCGACCTCGTCGAACACGAGGAGCAGCGGGCTCCGCGCGGCGTCGGCGGCGAGGAAGCGCCGCACGGTCACGAAGGTGCGCAGCTCGAGCTGCGCCGGCACGTCGGCGAGCACCTTGACGATGGGGCTGTCCGGGAAGGGGCACTCGAGGAGCTGCGCGAGCAGGTGCGCCGCCTCGTCGGCGCGCTCCGCCGGCAGCGCCTCGGCGACCGCCTGCCGCACCCGCTCCCGGGCCGTGGCCGGGTCTTCCCCGTCGGCGATGCCGAAGCGGGCGTGGAACAGCCGCACGAAGGCCGCGTGCGGGCCGGCACCCGGGCCGCCGCAGAGGCCGTACAGCACCCGGGCGTCCGGCACGAGGGAGCGGGCGGCCCGTCCGAACTCGCGGGCGAGGCGCGTCTTGCCGATGCCGGCCGCTCCGGTGACCGAGATGAAGGCGGTCCGGTTCTCCTTCGCGCACTCGGCGAAGCGCCGGCCGAGGTCCTCCATCAGCTCGCGGCGACCCACGAAGCTCGAGTCGAGCTCGAACTCCGGGCCCTTGGGCGCGGTCTCGACGAGGCGTGCCGAGTCGGAGGGCTTCACCAGCGCGACCGGCTCGGTGCGGCAGCCGTGGCACAGATCGACGCCCTGGGGCACCGGCGTCCCGCAGCCGAAGCAGGTCGGCGGCAGCGGGGCGTGGCACTTCACGCATTGTCTGGCCCCCGGGGCGTTGGGGGCCGCGCAGGCGACGCAGTTCATGGCGCGCATATATCACAAACATGCAGGTGATGTGCGGAAAAGTAGGTGAGTCGTTGACCGGGGCGCCGCGGCCTTGCTAACGTCCCGCGACGTGACGGGCAGGCGAGGGCCAAGCGAGCGGCCATCCAACTGCGTGAACCCGGAGGTGTACCGATGCCGGAAGCGTCGATGAGGGCGGTCCTCTGCGTGGCCCAGGACGACCCGCTGGCGACGGCGGCGCGGCGCGCCCTGACCGCGAGCCTCGAGCGGCTCGGGGCGACGGTGCGCACCCTCGACCTCGTGGAGGCGCTCGGGTCGGCGCCCCTCCGCCGCGTGGCCAGCTTCCTCGGCCGCGTCTCGGAGCGCACCCTCTCGGGCGCCCTGGCCCGGCTGGGGCGGTCACGCTTCGACGCCGAGCTGCAGGAGAGCCCGCCGCAGGTCGCGGTGGCGCTCGACGCGGTGGCGGCCCAGGCGCTCCTCGAGTGGCGGCGCGCGGGTCGCTTCGCGGCGCCGGTCGTCGGCGTCGACCTCCAGCTCGACCCGGCCGCGTGGGTCGGCGTCGAGGTCGACATGCTCGCGGTGGCCGACGACGTCGCCGCCGAGAAGGCGCGCCGGGGCGGCCTCCCCGACGGTCGGGTGGCCCAGACCGGCGTGCCGGCGGCGCCGGAGGTCGCGGCGGCGGCGGGCGAGGACCGCGCCGCGCTGCGTGCGCGCTTCGGGCTCGTCGAGGACCGCCCCGTCGTGCTCGTCGACGCGCGCGCCGTGGACCAGGTCGCGGTGACGGCGCTGATGCTCCAGCTGACCGCGGTCACGACGCGCGTCCACCTGCTGTTCGCCGGCGGCGCGGCCGCCGACACCGCGGCGCTGCTGCGCAAGCAGGCTGCGATCCACGGCCTGCGGGCGC
>JACRCY010000088.1 GCA_016218785.1 Deltaproteobacteria bacterium | reverse complement strand
GCACGTCGTCGACATCTCGATGGGGACCGCGGGGCACATGGCCATGGGCTTCGGCGGCGTGGTCTACAACCTGCCGCGCGACGTCCGCGAGGGGATCGAGCGGAGCGTGAAGGCCAAGCTGGCGCAGGCCCTCGGGGACGCCGGCGCCGAAGGGGACACCCTGGTGCACGAGGGGAGCCCGGCGGTGGCCATCGTGCAGACGGCGGACGAGCTGCACGCCGAGCTGGTGGTGGTCGGCTGCATCGGCCTCACGGGCCTGCGGCGGCTCACCCTGGGCAGCGTGGCCGAGGCCGTGGCGCGCGCGGCGCCCTGCCCGGTGCTGGTGGTGCGGCAGACCGAGGTGGATTAGGGCGGCGCCGCGACGCCGCCCCCGCGGAGGGTGGCGACGAAGGCGCGGTCGCCCGGGCAGAGCGGCAGGTCGCCGAGGGCGGCGGCCGGCACCCAGGCCACCTGCGCGTGCTCGGCCGGCCGCGGCGTGCCGTCGATCGTCACGGCGAGGAACTCGATGACGAAGGCCGCGCCCGGATCGGCGGCGACGAAATACACCGGGCCCGTGGCGGTGACCCGGACGCCCAGCTCCTCCCGCAGCTCCCGCCGGGCGGCGTCGGCGAGCGACTCGCCGCCCTGGAGCTTGCCCCCCGGGAACTCCCACAGCCCGCCGTGACGCTTGTGCGCCGGGCGCTGGCACACGAGGTACTCGTCGCCGCGGCGGATCACGGCGGCCACGACGCGGACCGGGGCGGGCGCTGCGGTCATCGCGGGCGATTGTAGCGCCGGCGGGCGGCCGTGCGGGGGGGCCAGCCGTCAGCGTCGGCGGCGCGCGCCGCGGGTGGGCGTGGCCGTCCACGGATCCTCGGGCCACGCGTGCTTCGGGTAGCGGGCGCGCAGCTCCTTGCGGACCTCGGGGTAGGTCTTCTGCCAGAAGCTGCGCAGGTCGCTGGTGACCTGCTGCGGCCGGGAGTTGGGCGCGAGCAGGTGGATCAGGACGGGCACCTGCCCGCCGGCGACGCGCGGCGTGTCGAGGAGGCCGAACAGCTCCTGGATGCGCGCCCGCAGCACGGGCGGCTCTCCGGGCCGGTACTCCAGGCGGAGGCGGCTGCCGCTCGGGACCGCGAGGCGATCGGGCGCCTCGCGCTCGAGCGCCTGGCGCTGCCGCGCATCGAGGCGCCCGAGCAGGACGTCGACGAGGGGCGTGCGGCGCAGCTCCGCGAACGAGCGGCGGCCGGCGCAGACGGTCGGCAGCAGCCCCTGGAGCGCGGCGTCGTCGACGGCGGGGAGGTGGAGGGCGGGGCGCCACGCGGCCAGGCAGGTGAGGCGGGCCCGCAGGCGCACGACCTCCTCGTCCCCCAGGGGGAGCGCGCGGCCCGGGTCGCGGGCCACGGCCGCCGCGAGCAGCTCGGCGGCGCGCCCGGGATCGGGCTCGCCGGCCTGCTCCGCCACGGGGAGGTCGAGGTAGCGCGTGCGGCGCCGCGCCACCACCCGCTCCGCGTCCGGGTCGAAGTCGGTCTCGACGGCGGTCTCGAGCAACGCCGCGGGCAGCCACTCGCGCCGCACCAGCGAGGCCTGCCGCACCAGGCCTTCTGCCCGCTCGCCGCGCCGGCCCGCGTCCACCTCGACGCACAGGAACAGCTCCGGATCGAGCACGGCGCTGTCGTCCGCGAGGGTCACGCCCCGGCCGCCCACCATCACGGCGCGGCGGCTGCCGGGCTCGCGGCGGCGGGCCACGCGGTCGGGGTAGGCGTGAAGGAGCGCGCGCATCACGGCCTCGTCCGCCGGGGCGGTCGGCGGGGGCGGATCCCGGAGCTCGCGCCGGGTCAGCGCGGCGAGTTGGTCGCCCGCGCGCCGGATGAAGCGGGCGCGGCCCGCGTCGAGGGCGGCCGCGTCGTCGTCGCCGTGCGCCGCGTCGCCCCGGTCATGGCCCCGTGCGCCGCGGCGACCGCCATCGGTACCGGCCCCCCCGCGCAGGGCGTAGAGCCGGTCGATCACGTCCGAGTCGGAGCGGGAGCGGGGCCCGCTGCCAGGGGGCACGGCCCGGCGGCGCAGCGGATCGCGCTCCTGCAGGAGCGCGCCGGCGAGCGCGGCGTCCTCCAGGTGGCCGAGGCGGTGCCCCGCGCAGAGCAGCCGCGCCACGCGCGGGTGCGCCGGCAGCCGCGCCATGGTGCGGCCGAGCGGGGTCAGGGCGCCGTGCTCCAGCGCCCCCAGTCGCTCGAGCAGCTCCAGGGCGCGGCCGAGGGCCTCGCCGTCGGGCCGCTCGAACCAGTCGAAGCGCTCGAGGTCGCTCGCCCCCCAGGCGCGCAGCGTCAGGGCGGGCGCGGCCAGGTCGACCCGGCGGATCTCGGGCTCCTCCTCGTCGCGCAGGGTGGCTTCCTCGGGGGCGGTCCACAGCCGCAGCGCGAGGCCGGGACCCTCGCGGCCCGCCCGGCCGGTGCGCTGGGTGGCCGAGGCGCGGCTGATGCGGCCGAGCTCGAGCCGGTCGAGCCCGAGGGCCGGATCGTAGCGCAGCACGCGCGCGAGCCCGCTGTCGACCACCGCGGTCACGCCCGCGACGGTCACCGACGACTCGGCGCCGTTGGTGGCGAGGACGATCTTGCGGCGCGGGCCGGGGCAGAGCGCCGCGTCCTGCTCGGCCGACGACAGGTCGCCGTAGAGCGGCGTCACGGCGAGGCCGTGCGCGGCGGCGTGGCTCTCCAGCAGCGCGGCCGTGCGGCGGATCTCGCCCACGCCGGGGAGGAACACCAGCACGTCGCCCGAGGTGCGGGGGAGCACGCGGCGCACGCCCGCGGCGGCGACCTCTGCCGGGGGGCGCGCGTCGCGCTCGGGAAGGTGCTCGACGGTCACGGGGAAGGGGCGGCCCGCGCTCTCCACGACGGGGCAGCCGCCGAGGTAGGCGGCGACCGGGCCCGTCTGCAGCGTGGCCGAGAGGACGCACAGCTTGAGGTCGGCGCGGCCCGCGCCTTGGGCCGCGCGGCAGAGGGCCAGGGCCAGATCGGTGTGAACGCTGCGCTCGTGGAACTCGTCGAAGACGACCAAGGCCACGTCCTCGATGAAGGGGTCGTCGGCGAGCATGCGGCCGAGGATCCCCTCGGTGACGACCAGGATGCGCGTGCGCGGGCCGGCGGCCCGCTCGAGGCGCACCTGGAAGCCCACCTGCTCGCCGACGCTGAAGCCCTGCTCCTGCGCGATGCGCCGCGCCGCCGCGCGCGCGGCGAGGCGCCGCGGCTCGAGCACCACGATGCGGCGGGTCCCGGCGAGGCCCGCGGCGAGGAGCGCCGGCGGCACGCGCGTGGTCTTGCCGGCGCCGGGCGGGGCCTTCACCACCACGGCCGGGTGCGCCCGCAGCGCGGCCACCACCGCGGGGAGGGCCTCGTCGATGGGGAGGGGGACGAGCGGAGGCATCGCGGCGACCGTCCGGCACTGTAGCAGAGGCGGGCCGGGACGTAACTGACCACAGGTCAGTCGTGCGTGGCGGCTGTTGCAGATCGCGTCAACACGGAGGTATGGTGGCCCCGTAGCCACCTGGAGGTCGGTCATGGCGAACAAGGAGATCGCGATCCGGCGCGCCCGCAAGGAGCATCGCCGCGCCATCCCTACCGAGACCAAGAACCTGGGCTTCGGGCGTTACTTCAGCGACCACTTCTTCGCCACCGAGTTCGACCGCGAGAACGGGTGGCACCTGACCCGCATCGAGCCGCAGCGCCCGCTCTACATCGACGCGGCCGCGATCTGCCTCCACTACGGGCAGGAGGTCTTCGAGGGGCTCAAGGCCTACCGGGGCAAGGACGACGGCATCTACCTGTTCCGCTGGCAGCGCAACGCGTGGCGTATCCGCAACTCGTGCCGCCGCCTGATGATGGAGACCGTCGACGAGGCGTTCTTCGGCCGCGCCATCAAGACGCTGGTCCTGGTCGAGCAGGAGTGGATCCCGCGCGACCCCGAGTGCTCGCTCTACATCCGCCCGACGATCATCGCCACCGACCCCTACCTGGGCGTGCGGCCGGGCGACGAGTACGCCTTCTACTGCATCGTGGGCCCGGTCGGCGTCTACTACCCCGAGGGGTTCAACCCCATCCGCATCTGGGTCTCCGAGGAGGACGTGCGCGCGGTCAAGGGGGGCCTGGGCGAGGCCAAGACCGCGGCCAACTACGCCCACTCGCTGTGCGCGCAGAAGAAGGCGGCGGCCCTCGGCTACTCGCAGGTGCTGTGGCTCGACGCCATCGAGCACCGCTGGGTCGAGGAAGTCGGCACCATGAACATCTTCTTCCGCATCAAGGACGAGGTGATCACGCCGCCGCTCGGCGGCACCATCCTGCCCGGCGTGACGCGGGAGAGCGTGATCGCGATCTGCCAGAAGTGGGGCATCCGCCTGAGCGAGCGCACCATCTCGATCGACGAGGTCATCGAGACGGCGCGCACCGGCGACCTGGTGGAGGTGTTCGGCACGGGCACCGCCGCGGTCATCGCGCCCGTCGGGGCGCTCTCGTACAAGGGGCGCGAGGTGGCCGTCGGCAAGGGGCAGATCGGCGAGCTCAGCAAGCGCCTCTACGACTACCTCACGCGCCTCCAGCGCGGTTACGAGGACGATACGTTGGGTTGGGTCGAACGGATCGACCAGCTCTCGATCGACGAGCTGGCCGCCTGGAAGGAATAGCGGGGAGGCGCCGCAGGCCGTCCTCCCATCTGAGGGCCTCCCTCCCTCCCTGGGGGCAATCGTGCGACGACTGGCATTGGGTCTGTGGGTGACCGCGTGGGCAGCGGTGGCCGTGGCGCAGCCGGCCCGGTCGCTCACCGTCGTGTGCGAATCGCACGGCGGGCCGCGCCCCGAGCGCGCCGACGAGCTGATGGCCGCCACCCGCGAGGGGCTGGCGCTCCCGGGGGTGGTGCTGGGGCGTGAGCTCGATGCCCTGGTGACCGAGCGGCTGTCCTACCCGGCGGGCCGCGCCGACCACCCGCTGCTGGCGCTGGTCCGCGAGCAGGTGGGTCAGGCCCAGGAGGAGGCCGCCCGGGCGCGCTTCCGCGAGGCCGTGCAGCGCCTCGAGCGGCTGCGCGGCGTGGTCCTCCAGCAGGCCGCGGCCGAGGCGGCGGATCCGCGGATCCGCCCGCACCTGCACCCGGGCCTGGTGATCATGCTGAAGGGGCTGCTCCGCCTGGGCCGCCAGGGCGACGCGGAGAGCCTGGCCGTCGAGCTCGACCGCAGCTACCCCGACCTGCCGGTGACCGAGCGTGAGCACGGGCCGGAGGTCGCCACCTTCGTGAAGAAGGTCCGCGCGCAGCGGGCGGCCCACGCGCCGCTGGCGCTCAGCATCGAGTCGGCCCCGACGGGCGCGTCGGTGTTCCTCGACGGCCGCTACGTGGGCACGACGCCGCTGCGGCTGCCGGACGTGAAGCCGGGGCGCTACCGGGTCCTGGCCCACGCGGGCGAGCAGCACAGCCGCGTGCACGTGGTGGCGATCCGCGAGGAGTCGGTCACGGTGCGGCTCGACCTCGCCTTCGACGGGGCGCTCCGGGCGGGCGGCTTCCAGTTCCAGAGCGAGGCGGAGCGGCGCCAGCTCGAGGCCGAGTACGCCCTGCGCCTGGCGCGGGCCCTGGGGGCGGCCGAGGTCATCACCATGGGCCTCGGGGGCTCGGCCGACCGGCCCCTGTGGGGCGCGACGGTCTACACCGTCGAGTCGGGCGGCGTGCTGCGCTCCGCGGCGGTCGCGCTGGGGCCGGTGGCGCCGCCGCGCAGCCTGCTGGTGGCTCTCGGGCGCTTCCTGCGCGGCGCCGCGCCGGCCGAGGGGCTGATCGTGCGCGACGAGCGTCCCGGGCGGACGCCCCTCCGCGGTGGCGGCGCCAGCGACGCCCCACCGACGCGGGAGCCCGGCCGCAGCCGCGCCTGGCAGGTGGTGGCCTACGTCGGCATGGCCCTCGGGCTGGCCGGCGTGGCCTTGGGCGCGTACTGGCTCGCCGTCAACGGGAAGGCCGACTGCGTGCTCCAGCCCGGCCAGCTCCAGTGCCCCAATGCTCGCCACACGCTCGTGCCCGGCGCCGCGACGCTGAGCGCCGGCGGCGCGCTCACGATCGGGTCCGGGATCCTCCTCATCGTCGACCTCAAGCGGGCGCGCGTGGGCGTCACCGCCGGCAGCCTGCGCCAGCCCAACGGGGTGTGGGTGTCATGGGACTTCTAACCCACCGTCGTACCCTCGCTCGAGCGCCGCTCGTCGCTGCCGCGCTCGTGGTCGCGCTGTCCCTCGCCGTTGCGCTCACGTTTGCGCTCTCGCTCGGCCTCGCGCTCACGGCCGCCTGCTCCACGTGGGAGGCCAACCCCCTCTACTGCGACGGCGTGACCCGCCTCTGCACCGACCCGGCGCTGCCCCGCTGCGACCTCGTGGCGCACCAGTGCATGCCGCCGGACGACGCCGGGGTGGTGCCCGACGGCGCCGTGCCCGACGGCCCGGCCCCCGACGGCGTTCTGCCCGACGGCCCGGCCCCCGACGGCGGCTGCCCCGTCTGCCCCGCGGACACCCCCATCTGCGACCCCGGCACCGGCACCTGCCGCACCTGCGGCGCGCACGCCGAGTGCCTGGCCCGCGATCCCACGCAGCCGGTCTGCACCGCCGGCACCTGCCACCCCAACCGCTGCGGCGACAAGTACGTCGACACCGCCGCCGGCGAGCGCTGCGACGACGGCAACACCGACAACGGTGACGGCTGCGACCCCACGTGCCGGTACACGGGCACGGTGACGACCGTGGCCGGGAGGGCAGGGGGGACCGGGTACTGTGACGCGCTCGCGAATGACGCACGCTTTGGGGACATGGCCTTCTCGGTGGTGGATGACGTGCGCATGTTCGTGAGCGATAGCGGGTCACACACGATCCGCCGGATCACCTTGCCCAGCTTCGCCGTGACCACGTTCGCCGGCGCGGCAGACACGCCAGGGAGCGCCGACGGCGCGGGGGCAGTGGCTCGGTTCAACGCGCCCGCCGGCCTCGCCAGGGATACCACCTACCTCTACGTGGCGGATTCGGGCAACTACACGATCCGCCGATTGACGCTGGCTGATGGGACTACGACCACGATCGCTGGCGCGGCGGGTCAGGCGGGCTCCGCAGACAGCCCTACCAGCGGCCTCGATGCTCGCTTTGGAGAACTGGGCGGCCTCGCCATCATGTCCGGCAGGCTCTACGTCGCGGACACGGGCAGTTGCACACTTCGCATGATCGATCTCTCAAACTCCAACTTCCCCGTCACGACGGTGGCCGGCGTGGCGGGGAACTGCACGCACGCCGACGGCAACGCTACCGTCGCGCGGCTCAACCACCCCATGGGGCTGGCGACGAATGGGTACAACGAGCTCTTCGTGGCCGACCGCGAGAACCACGTCCTGCGCAAGCTGGACAACAACGGAATGATGACGACCCCATGTGGCGGCGTCGGGCTGCAAGGGTCCGATGATGGGCTCGGATCGGCGGCCAGGTTCGCGTGGCCCTTCGGCATCGCCCTCGGCCAATCCGGGGACCTCTTCGTCACCGACAGCAACGCCGTCGTCCGGAAGGTCACGACGTCGACCTGGAGTGTCGCGACCATTGCGGGTAGCAAGGGCGTGCAGGGCAGCGAGGACGGGGTCGGCACCGCGGCGTTGTTCGCCGCGCCCGGCGGGCTGGCCGCGGGGAACGATCACCTCGCGTACGACTTGATCGTCCCCGACAGCATGAGCCTCCGGCGCGTTCGCACCACAGACGGGTTGGTGAACACGATGGCCGGAGCTGGGAGCCACCACGGATCGAGTGATGGTCTGGGCGCAGCCGCGCGGTTCGACTCGCCGTGGGGGTTGTCGAGCTGGAGCGACGGCGTCTTGATCACGGACAGGAGATCCTGCACCCTACGGAACTTCGCGGTGGGCGACGGTGCCGTGGAAACTCTCGCCGGGACGGCCGGGCACTGCACCCTGAGCGACGGCACCGGAGCGCTGGCAGGCTTCGGTCTTCCGCTCGGAGTGACCGTGTCTGGCACCCGCGTGTTCGTGGCGGATCGAACGGCCCTTCGCGAGTTCGAGCCGTCCTCCGATGGAGTCGTAACTCGCGCTGGCGGCGCCTTGGCCGGCGCGCAGGACGGTGATGGGGCCGCGGCCGGATTCACGTACCTCATGACGGCGGCTTCTGACGGGACGTTCCTCTACGTCTCCGACAACGGCACGATTCGTCGGATCGGACTCGCCTCCCCTTGGACCGTGACCACGATTCTCGGGGAGCCGGGCTTGTGGGGCTCTGTCGACGGGACAGGCCCCGCGGCCAGGCTTGGGCCCTACCTGGGTCTCCAGGTTGTGGGCCCGACAGTGTACGTGGCGGACGGCACGAGCGCGGCCATCAGGATCGTCGACGTGACCACGCAGCCATACTCGATCTCCACCGTCGCGGGCAGCCTTGGCGCTGGAGGGACCGACGATGGTGTGGGCGCGGCGGCTCGGTTCGTGGGGCCAATGTCCTTCGCCTGGGACGGCCAGAGCCTCTTCGTGGGCGACGTGTCCCGCGTCCGTCAGGTGGAGCCTGCGACGATGCGCGTCACGACTCTCACCGGACGCACCGGCTGTCGGTCGAACATCGATGGCGGGTGGGGCTACGCGGCCTTCAACAACATCGCGGCGCTGACGTACTCTCCTGTGACCCAATCCCTCTTCGCCAGTGACCCGGAAGAGGATGTGATCCGCGAGATCCGCTGACGTGGCTGCGGCGGCAGCTATCCGCTGCGGACGTCTGCGGTGATGCCAACCGGTCCAGCCGGCGCTGTCGACGCGCCGTTCGTGCCACCCGCCCCACCGTTGCCTCCGCCGCCGTTGGCACACGTGTTACCGCTCGTCGTGGGTGCCGTGCCCACATGCACAACGCACACCGAGGCACCGCCGCTGCCGCCAGCACCACCGCCACCCCGGCCCCCTTCGCCGCCTTGGCCTCCAGCGTGGCCGGCTCCGCCGCAGCGATTGCTGCAGCCCCCTTCACACACGGCCCCGGCGCCGCTGCCGCTCCCTGCGCCGCTTCCGCCCAGCCCGCCGTTTCCGCCGGCGCCGCCGCTGCCGCCCACGCCACTCAAGAGCGTGCATCGGTCCACGGTGGCGACCGAGTTGACTACGACGACTGCGAAGCTACCGCCCCCCCCGCCCCCGCCATGGCCGGAACCGCCGCCGCAGCCCCCGCCCCCGCCGCCGCCGCCCGCGCCGCTCGAGACGTCATTGTCGCAGTCCAAGCAGAACGTCGGAAAGCCCGAAGTTCCATGGGACGTGCCGCCGCCAGCTCCTCCTCCTCCTCCTCCTCCTCCGGGATGCCCGCCCGACTGCCCATCTCCCCCGGAGGGTGACGAGTACAAGCCACTACCGTCAAAGGCGCCGAATGAAGCGCCCGGATTGCCGTTGGCGCCGGGGTCGCCGGCCCCCGCGGAAGCGAGCGACTCCCCGACCGGCGGCGCAGGATCCCCGTCCGTGGAGTCGGTCAGGCTGCACGCCCCCGGACCGCCCCCGCTGCCGGCCGGTCCTCCGGTGCCACCGCCGGACACCTGAGTGCCCGGGTCGCCATGGGCGCCCGTCGTGCGGCCATTGACGCTGCTGCCACCATATCCGCCCGTCGCCCCGCAGGGCGACGCGCCTCCAGTTCCGCGTGTGGTGCCGCTTGCGTTGCCACCGCTCGAGCCGCCGCTGCCCGTGCTCCCCGCCGCGCCGCTCGCGCTGTCGGCGCCGTCTGCGGCGGCGACGATGCAATCGCTGATGATGACCGGGCCGGTGCTGGAGATGATGCGGACACCGTAGCTCGATGCGCCGGTGGTTGTCGGCTTCTTCGAGCGAACCTCGATGAGTTCGACGTGGGTCTCCTGAGCGAGGTTCTGGCCCAGCACCGCGGTCGTGTCGCCCTGAATGATAGTGCCCGTCCCGGTTGTGTGTCGCGCCCGCTTCCACGAGTCAGCGGCGTCGTAGCCGCCGTAGAGCGAAACCCCTGCGACCAGCGTCACCGACTCGCTGTAGGTGCCAAGCGCGACGAGGACATCGAGCTTCTGGGCCGTGGCGAGCTGGATCCCCTTGGCGATAGTCGCTACCGGAGCCGTCATGGTCCCCGCATTGATGTCACTACCCAGCGGCGGCGGCGCAACGAAGATTGACTTGGTGATCGTTCCGTCGATCCCGTCGCAGTTGGCGTCCTTGAAGTCGTAGTCCGGCCGGTCGTAGACGGAAGGCAGTGAAACGGGCGTGTGAGTGCATTTGGCCTGCGGCTCGTCGCACGCGTCGGTGGTGCACTCGTCGTGGTCGTCGCAGTTGGGTGCGGCCGAGTTGGCGCACTGTCCCAGGATGCAGCTCTCGGTGCCGTTGCACCACAGCCCGTCGTCACACTCGGCGTCGTGCTCGCAGGGCTGCGCCTGCTGGCACCCGAACTGATTGTAGCAGACGTACCCCTGCGGGCACTTGTCGTTGTTGGGGATGTTCTTGCACGAGTCGGTGGCCAGGTCACAGATGTCGTCGGTGCAGGCGATGCCGTCCTCACAGGAGGGCGGGGCCACGACCCGGCAGATCCCGTTGTCGCACGTGGGCACGCCATTGCAGTAGATGCCGTCGTCGAGCGCCGCGCACTCGCCGTCGGTGGTGCAGGGGTAGCCCACCTCGACGTGCGAACGGTCCTGGGCGCCGGCGTCCGTGAAGTCCGGCACGGCCGTGGTGGAGGCGCACCCCCACGCAGCCAGCGCCAGGACCAGAGACCCCACTAGCGAGCGCATCGCAGATGACCCCATGGTGAGGATTATATCAGAGGTGTACGCGAGGATCCGCCCGCCGGGCCGGACAGGGCAGGAGGGTGCGACGCAGAGATCGACCACCCGATTTGATCAGGCCCGAACTGCGCAGGATGTGCAATTCGGGCCTGATCAAGCCCTTGATCGCCCCCCAACTGCACACTTTGCGCAATTGGGGCCCGAACAAAACCGGCCGGACGGTGACGAGCCCTCCAGGGGCCCAGCCACGACCGAGGCGCGGGCGGGCGGCTCAGCAGCCGCGCATCCGGCGCGCCAGGGCCGTGATGCTCTCGCTCGAGGGGGCCACCGCGAGGGGGCCCAAGGTGCGCTCGAGGAAGGCGACCTGCGCCGGGTCCTCGAGATCGGCGCAGAGGATGACCGGCAGGCGGCAGCCGGCGCGGCGCAGCGCCCGCAGTACGAAGATGCCCTGCGACTCGGTCAGGCGGCTGCGCTCCTCGGGCGCGAGCGGCCGGCCGCTGCCGCCGTTCTCGTCCACGAGGAGGTCGTCGGGCGTGCGCCGGAAGTCGAGGTCCATGATCACGCCGGCGGCGGGATCGGCGGCCGTGGTGGCGGGATCGGCGGCCGTGGCGGCGGGGCCGGCGGCCGTGGCGGCGGGGCCGGCGGCACCGGCAGGGGGAGCGACGGCCGCGAGGAGCGCGGCCGCGTCGGTCACACGCTCGAAGCGGAACTCGGCGCCCAGGAAGCGCTGCAGGCGGTCGGTGTACTCGGTGCCGTCCTCGCACACGAGCCAGCGCGGGTTGCTCATGCCGGGAAGCATGCGCCCACCACCTTCGTCAGCGGGGCGTCCGCGGAGTGGACCACCAGGTGGCCCCGCCACGCGCGCACCA
Organism: Deltaproteobacteria bacterium; assembly: GCA_016218785.1. GTDB lineage: Bacteria > Myxococcota_A > Polyangia > JACRCY01 > JACRCY01 > JACRCY01. The sequence goes on along the minus strand of JACRCY010000088.1, from coordinate 1,019 downwards.
GGTCGCGCACGATGGCCAGGCCCCGGCCGCTCTCGCGCGACTCGAACTCCTCCAGGTGCAGCTCCTGGGCGGCGGAGTCGCCGACCTGCAGGCTGAGGAGGCGGCGGCCGGTGGCGTCGCGCTCGTCGTCGATGCGCACGAGCACGCGCCCCGCCTCGGCACCGCGCACGGCGGCCTCGGCGTTGCGGAGCAGGTTGGTGAAGATGGTGCAGAGGGCGCCGCGCTCGACCGGGAAGTCGACCTCGAGGCTCTGGAGCTGGATCGCGGGCGGCGTCCACGCGCCCTTGTCGCCGCGGCGCTCGGCCTCGACGTCGCGGATCCACTCGGAGAGGCAGGCGGCGTCGACGCGGGTCCGGGGCCCGAGCTTGAGCAACGCCGCCAGGCGCTCCGAGTGGACCTCGCGCAGGCGGCGGTCGACCTCGAGGAGCGCGGCGGTGCGCGCCGGATCGTGTACCTGGCCCTCGGCGCGCCGCAGGTCGCGCCGCAGCGGCCCGAACACCTTCTCGCGGCCGAGCGGCCGGAGCGACACGCCGTGCGCGTGCGCGGCCTTGCGCAGCCGGGCGTAGATGTCGGCGACCACCTTCGAGGTCGGCTCGGGGCTCTGCAGCGCCCGGGCGACCTCGTCGCGGGGCGCGTCGGCGCGCTCGAGGAGGCCGAGCACGCTGGCGCGGTGCTTGATGACGTCGTGGCGGATCTCCGAGATGGCGCGCGCCAGGTCGGGGAAGAGCGCGGGGCGGGCGCGGATGGCGCCGGCCACGCTGCGGCCGCGGAACAGCCACAGGAGCAGGAGCCCCAGGCAGGCGGCGCCGACCGCGGCGAGGCCGACCAGGTGCCGCCGGCGCGCGGCGGCGGACGCCACCCGGGCGCGCAGGATCTGGGCCCGCAGGCCTTGAGCCTCGTCGAGGCCGGGGCTGTCGGGCGCGGCCGTGGCGATGAAGCGGTCGAGGCGGCCGAGCGCGTCGTCGACGCGGCCGCGGGCCGCGAGGCTGCGCGCCAGGGCCCACTCCGCGGCGGGCACG
>JACRCY010000087.1 GCA_016218785.1 Deltaproteobacteria bacterium | reverse complement strand
CTGGCCGTCCGCAAGCTGCGCCAGGATCCGCGGAGCCCGATCCTGTGCTTCGCCGGACCTCCAGGAGTCGGCAAGACGTCGCTCGGCCGCTCGATCGCGCGCGCGATGGGCCGCAAGTTCGTGCGCCTGTCGCTCGGCGGCGTGCGCGACGAGGCCGAGATTCGTGGCCACCGCAGAACCTACGTCGGCTCGCTGCCGGGCCGCATCATCCAGGGCATGAAGAAGGCCGGGACCCACAACCCGGTCTTCATGCTCGACGAGATCGACAAGCTCGGGCACGACTTCCGCGGCGACCCCGCCTCGGCCCTGCTCGAGGTGCTCGACCCGGAGCAGAACAACTCCTTCTCCGACCACTACCTCGAGGTGTCGTTCGACCTCTCGAGCGTCATGTTCATCGGGACCGCGAACATCCTCGATCCGGTCCAGCCGGCGCTGCGCGACCGCCTCGAGATCCTGGAGCTGCCGGGCTACACCCGCGCCGAGAAGAAGATGATCGCGCGGCAGTTCCTCATCCCCAAGCAGCTCGACGAGCACGGCATCACCAAGGAGCGCGTCGACTTCCACGACACCGCCGTCGAGGGGATCATCGACAGCTACACGCGCGAGGCGGGCGTTCGCAACATGGAGCGCGAGGTCGCGAACGTCATCCGCGGCGTGGCGGTGAAGATCGCCGAGGAGAAGGCTGCCGAGAAGGAGACCATCACCAGCGAGAACCTGCCCGACTACCTGGGGCCGGAGCGCTACATCAGCGAGGTCGCGGAGCGGACCTCCGAGGCGGGCGTGGCCACGGGCCTCGCCTGGACCCCGGTGGGCGGCGACATCATCTTCGTCGAGGCGTCGCGCATGCCGGGCAAGGGCTCACTGATCATGACCGGCCAGCTCGGCGACGTGATGAAGGAGAGCGCCCAGGCGGCGCTGTCGTTCGTGCGCGCGCACGCCAAGTCGCTCGGGGTGGAGGAGAACTTCCTCGAGAAGCAGGACATTCACATGCACATCCCGGCGGGCGCCATCCCCAAGGACGGTCCCTCGGCGGGCATCACGATGTTCATCGCCATCGTGTCGCTGCTGACCGGGCGCCACGTGCGGCCCGACGTGGCCATGACCGGCGAGATCACGCTCCGCGGCATGGTGCTGCCCGTCGGCGGCATCAAGGAGAAGATCCTCGCCGCGCACCGCGCCGGCATCAAGCGCGTGGTGCTCCCCGAGCGCAACAAGAAGGACCTCGTCGACGTCCCGGACGAGATCCAGAAGGAGATGGACATCGTCCACATGAAGCGCATGAACGAGGTCCTGGACCTGGTGCTCGAGGCGCCGACCGACAGCGTGAAGACGACGACCTCCGGCGGCTCCGGCGGCGGCAAGGGCGTCACGCCCCCCGTCGAGGGCGAGAAGACGCCGGCCCCGCCGCTCGCGTAGCCGTCACCGCGCACGACGCCCACGAGCCCCGCCCCCGCCAGGGTCCGGGGCTCTTTCATGTGGTGAGGGTGCGAGCGCCTTGCCGCGTCACCCCCGCGGGGCGGCGTGCTCCACGTGGTGCAGGAGCTTCTGGCAGAAGCCCTCGGCGTAGAGGCTGCGGCTGCAGGCGCCCTCCAGCTCGAGCTTGCGGCCCGCGAGGAGGATCTGCCGGCAGCGCGGCCCGACGAGGCGCTCGAGCTCGGGCGCGACCTTGAGCAGCACCTCGAGGTGGCGGCGCTCCAGGGGCGTCATTTCGACCATGACGAGCTTGAAGTCCGGGTTGCCCCCTTCGGGGGGGCTGAAGGCCGCGGCGCACATCGCGAGCCACCGATCGTCGATGCCGAGGTACTGCACGGGGACCGTGGTCGCCGGCGTCTTGACCAGCTCGTCGCTACCGCGCTGCAGGCTCAGGAAGACCGTGAGGTCGTACGGGTCGCAGTCGCCGACGAAGAGGACCGGCAGGCGGAGCGCCTTGGCCTCGCGCTTCACCCACGCGCAGTAGTTGGGCGTAGCCATGCCGTACCGCACGACGGCCCCGAGCCCCGCGGGGAGCGGGCCCTGCTGCAACCACTGTTTGAGCAGGAAGTCCTTGGTGAAGTAGAGGAGCCGCTTGGGGGCGGGGGTGGAGAGGTGGTAGGTCGCCGGCGGCCAGGAGGGCGGCCAGACGCCCGGCGCCACCGGGTCGTAGGTTGGGTCCTCCTTGGCCGCGTGGCGCGCGAACTCGCGCCACAGGTCGAGGGGGCTGTGCCGCTTCGCCTTCGGCCGGGACGCGGCCTTGGCGCGTGCGGGCCCCTTGGCCCTGGCCGCGGCCTTCTTGGCGTCAGGGGCGGCAGGCTTGTGCTTCGCGCTCGGCTTCCCTCCGGCTGCTCGCTTGGCTGTCATCGCTCCAGCACCCTCGTGCGCCGCGCCACCACCCCGTAGAGGGGCTTCAGGCGCCGGCTGCGCTTGAGCAGGCCATCCTGCTCCTCTTCGACTTCCGTTGGGACTCCCTCTGGCACCTCTGCTCCGGGCTGCTCACCGGGGTGGCGGACCACGAGCCGGTAGCGCCGTCCCCGGCGGCCGATGGTGATGGTACGACCACCTTCGCTGCAGGTGAAGCTCCGTTCGTCGGCCGCCGCGTCGTCGTCGGGCTCCCAGGCGACGCCGCCGGCGGCGGTGGCCGCGGCGAGGCGGGCGACGTCGTCTTCAGAGGCCGCGGCGCGATGGGAACGCGCCGCGGCAACACCGGCCGGGGCGGGCGTCGGGGCGGCGGGCTCCGCGAGCCCCGTGATCGCGTCAGAGGCGATCTCGCTCCCGCGGTCGAACTTGAGGGAGCGGCGGTAGGCGGCGATGGCCTCCTCGGTCCGGCCGAGTGCCGCCAGGCAGTAGCCTCGCCCGCGGTGCGCCTGGCCCGCGGCCGGCTTGCCGCCGGCCTCGTAGAGCGTGGCGGCCCGCGCGTAGGCGGTGACCGCCTCCTCGTGGCGACCGAGCCGGGCCCGCACCCAGCCGAGCTCGAGGTGCGCGCGGTCCGACACCGGGTTCCACTCGACGGCGCGTTCCAGCTCGACGAGTGCCTCCTCGAGCCGGCCGAGGTCGCCGAGCGCCACGCCGCGCAGGTAGCGCGCGAAGCCGTAGGCCGGGTCGACCCAATCGACCTCGCGGTCGGGATGCTCGGCCGCGAAGGCCTGCTGCTCCTCGATGGAGGAGAAGCTCAGCCGGCGGCCTCCGTCGGTGCCGCCGGCTGGCTCCTCGCCGATCTCGGCGGCCAGCAGCTGCAGCGCCTGCTCGGGATGGCCGGCAGCGAGGGCCTCGCCGATGCGCTGGAGGGGACCGGCGAAGGCCGTGTCGCCGCTCTCGCCACCGCCGCTGCTGCCGGTCGCGCCCGCGCGCTCCAGGGCGGCCAGGACGTCGGGCTCGAGGGCCACCACCGGCCAGATCGAACACATCACGAGCCCGCGCAGGGTGCGGAGCGCCCGCTCGTCGCTCGGGTCGATCATCGCGAGGCGCATCGTGGTGCCGACCTGCGTCAACGGGATGCACCCGAGGCGCACCAGGAGCTCGCCCGGGAAGTACACCATGAGGGCGGGGTCGAGCGGGATCTCCTCCGGGCCCACCGCCTCGACGCCGAAGAAGTCCGCGAGCTCCTGGCGCAGCCGCGGCGCCTCGCACTGCCCGCGCTGCAGGAGGACGCCGGGCAGGCTCCGCGCGCCCGGCAGGGGATCGCGCTGCAGCGCCTCCACGTCGGCGGCGGTCAGCACGCCCGCCGTGACCAGGTGCCGGGCGAACCGCCCCCACGTGTCTGCGCGGTCGTCGCGCGGGCCGCCTGCTCCCCGCTGCGGATCCTCTCCCGAGGGCGCCACGAGGCATGAGTACCCGGCGGCCGGAGGGGAGTCACGCGCGCCATGGCGCGCGCCATCGCGCGGGATCCCCGGCGGCGGACGGCGCCGCGCCGCCGCGGCGGACGCGTCCGCGGACGCTCCGCGCGAG
>JACRCY010000008.1 GCA_016218785.1 Deltaproteobacteria bacterium | reverse complement strand
CGGCGCCGCGCCGGCGGTTCCTGGCCGCCGAGTGGCCCGACGGGGAGCCGCGCCACCTCCGCAACGCCCGGCGGCTGACCGCGGAGGGGCGTAACGGCGAGGCCTACTTCTCCCGGGACGGCAAGAAGATCGTGTTCCAGTCGATCCGCGGCAAGTCCCCCTACTACCAGATGTACGTGATGAACGCCGACGGCAGCGGGCAGAAGCTGATCTCGAGCGGCCGCGGCAAGTGCACCTGCGGCTGCTTCTCGCCGAAGGGGCGCAAGCTCATCTACGCCTCGACTCAGGCCGATCCGCAGGCCTTCGACCCGGCGCGCGACCCGGCGCCGCCGCCGGCACCCCGGCAGGGCGGCGCCTACGGCTGGGACTTCGACCTCGCGATGGACATCTTCGAGGCCGACCTCGACGGCCGCAACCCGCGGCGGCTGACGTCGGCCCCCGGCTACGACGCCGAAGCGGCCTACTCGCCGGACGGCAAGCGGATCGTCTTCACCTCGCAGCGCGACGGCGACCTCGACCTCTACGTGATGAACGCCGACGGCGGCGGGGTGCGGCGGCTCACCACCGCCGTGGGCTACGACGGCGGCGCCTTTTTCTCCCCCGACGGCAAGGAGATCGTGTTCCGCTCCTTCCGCGGCACCGGCCGCGCCGCCGAGATCTTCCTCATCGGCAGTGACGGCAAGAACGAGCGGCAGCTCACGAGCTGGGGGTTCGTGTCGTGGGCGCCGTTCTTCCACCCCGACGGCAAGCGCATCATCTTCGCGTCGAACCCCGAGGGGTCGAAGAACTTCGAGCTCTACCTGATGAAGCGGGACGGCACCGCCGTCGAGCGCGTCACCTACACCGACGGCTTCGACGGCCTGCCCACCTTCAGCCCCGACGGCAAGAAGCTGCTCTGGACCTCGTCGCGCGGCGGCGGCGAGCCCCAGGTGTGGGTGGCCGACTGGGTCGACTGAGCGCGACGTGCCGCCGGGCGGCGCGGGGGGCGCCCGGCAGGCGCCGCGGGGCAGCGGCGCCCGCGCCGTCCTCAGGGTGACGGCGGCGGCCGGCGCGGCGAGGCGCCGCCGAGCACGTGCAGCTCGAGGTCGAGCTTGCTGCTGCCGAAGACCCCCTTCACCTCGCCGACCACCTGGATCTCGACGTACCAGAGCGGCTCGTCGACCACGCGCGGCCGCACCGGGGCACCGTCCATCCCGGGCGGTGCCTGGACCGGACGCATCTGCGCCTGCAGGGCCGCCACGGCGCGCAGGCGCTGGTCCATGGGGAGCTTGTTCATGTTGCCGGGCTCGAGCGGGGACACGCCGAGCGCCAATCCTCCGCCGCTGGTGAAGCGGACGCCATACCGCTTGGCGGCAGCGAGGATCTGTTCGCGGAGGAGCTGCCGATCACCCGTGCACGACTCGCCCAGCGTGCGGAGCTCGTCGGAGAAGGCCCGCTCGGCACGCGACTGCCGCACCTTGTCGACCACGCAGCCGCCGATGAGGCAGACCACCAGCACCACGCAGCCGAGCACGATGAGCAGTACCTTCCGCCGCTCCTGCGGCGGCGGTGCCTCGGCCAGGGCGGTCGGCCCTTCGTCTGGCTCGCCCGCCGTGCCCACGGCCGGGGCCGGCGCCTGCGCCTCGCAGTATGACAGGTAGGCGGCGCAGGCCGTGTTGATGTTCCTGAGCTCGCGCTCGCTGGCGCCGGCGCGCTGGCGCTGCGTCACGAACCGGTTGACCTCGTACCTGCTGAAGCGGAGCTGCGCGGCCTTGCCCAGGAACGTCTCGAAGTCCTCGAGCACGGAGCGGTAGAGCTGGACCGCGTTCTCGGGCACGCCCTTGGCCGGCAGCTCGCGCAGGAACTCTTCCAGGCGCTGGCTCATTGGGCCGAGATTGTACCAGCGTTCGGGGCCGCGGTCGCGCCGGCGCTCGGGCACTGCTAGCGCGGTGGCCGTTGCGCCCGGACGCCGCGTCCTGGTACCCTCACCCCATGCGAGGCGCTCTCCGCGCCGGGGTGTGGTTGGGCGTCGTGCTCGTGGCCCCGGCGTGCGGGTCGCACGCGGGCGCCGGGCTGGACGCGGGCACCGCCGACGGCGCTCCCGCCGACGGCTCCACGGCGGCCGACGGAGCCGTCGCGGACGCCAGCGCGCCGGACGCGCGGCTGACCAGCTGCGCCTTCGACTACGATCAGGTGTTCACCTACGTGCTGCCAACCTCATGGGCGGTCGCTTCGCCGCCGGAGCCGCCGGCTCAGCCTGCTGGCGGCGCGAACTCGGGCCAGATCGCCCATGTCGATCCGCCGCCGCCCGCGCGTGTCTGGCCCGCGGTGACGTGTCGCTGAGCCGCGCGTTGGGGCCCGGGCGCTACTTCATCGTCGTCGACACCTACGTCACCGGCGGGGTGGAGCGGGCCGGCCCCTACCGCCTCGACGTGAGCTTCCAGTAGCAGCGCGAGCTACTTGGCGGCTGCCGGGCGCGTGGCGCGCACGTAGGTGAGGGCGGCGGGGCGGTCGGCCACGGTGCGGGCCAGGCGGAAGGCGAAGCGCGCCACCTTCTCGATCCCCGGGAAGCTGAGCTTGTCGACGGTGTCGGTGGGGCGGTGGTAGTCGGCGTGGGCGCCGGTGAAGAGCAACAACGCCGGCACGCCGCGCCGGCTGAAGACGGTGTGGTCGCTGGGGCCGTAGCTCTCCCCGGCCCCGCCGAGCTGGAGGTTGTCGGTGTTGGCGGCGCCGATGACCTCCTGCCACTCCTTGGCCGTGTCGGTCCCCTGCACCATGAGCTGGCCGTCGCGCAGGCGGCCGACCATGTCGAGGTTGATCATGGCGACGAGCTTGCCCTTGGCCGACCTGGCGTAGTGCGCCGCGCCGAGCAGTCCCAGCTCCTCGCCGGCGAAGGCCACGAAGGCCACCGACCGCTTGGGCCGGGCCTTGCCCATGGCGTCGGCGACCGCGCACAGCGCGGCCACGCCCGAGGCGTTGTCGTCGGCGCCGGGGTGCACCGCCTGCGCGTCGGGCGCCGCGGAGCCGGGGCCTCCTCTGCCGAGGTGATCGTAGTGCGCGCCCACCACCACCCACTCCCCCTGCAGCGCCGGGTCGGCGCCCTCGACGACGCCCACCACGTTGGCGACCTCCTTGCGCTCGCGATCCAACGCCGTCTGGATCTTGAGCTGCGGCATGGTCTCCGAGGCGGGGAAGGAGCGGGGCGTGAAGGTGGTGTCGATCTGCTCCTGGGACTCGCGGATCTTCTCCGCGCCGAGCAGCTCCTCGAGCACCGGCCGGATCACCTGGACCACGGGGATGCCGGCGTCGTCCTGGCCCTGGATCGCGCCCAGCTTGATGAGCGCGTCCGCGGCGGCCCCCTCGCTGCGCGGACCGTTGAAGACGACCAGCGCGGCCGCGCCGTGCTCGCGGGCGTTCATGGCCTTGAAGCGCAGCTCCTGGTAGAGGGCCGGGACGGGCTTTCGGCCCGCCGGACCGCCGGTGCCCTTCTCCTGCAGGCGTGCACCCGGCGCGTGGCGCATGGCCACGACCACCTTCCCCTTGACGTCGAGGCCGGCGTAGTCGTCGTAGTCGGCCTCGGCCGCGGTGATGCCGTAGCCCACGAACACCAGGTTCCCGGCGGCGCGCGCGTCGCCGGCCGCCAGCGCCAGCGGCGTGAACTCGATGTCGAGCTTCAGGCTGCGGCGCGCCGGCCCCTCGCCGAAGCGGACCCAGTTGCGCTTGTCCTGCAGCTTGACGCCGGTGGTCACCTGGAACCGCTGGAAGAAGCCGCCGCTGTCGCCGCCGGGCCTGAGGCCGGCCTCGGCGAGGCGTCCGGCCAGGTAGTTGGCCGCCACCTCGAGGCCCTTCCCCGCGGTGCCGCGCCCCTCCGTCTCGGCGCTGGTGAGCTGCTTGACGACCTCCGCGCCGCGGTCCGCCTTGATGGCGCCGAGCACGTCGACTGGCGGCGGGGTCACCTCGGGACCGCAGGAGAGGATCAGGGCGATAGCGAGCGTCAGGAGAAACCGGGTGGGCGGCACGGTCATCGTGGGGCTCCGATCAGCGGGGTCGGTCATGGCAACGGCTCAGGGCACGCGCGTGAGGGGTCCGCCCGCGATGCGTACCCCGCAGTACTTGGGTGCGCCCGGGCACGGGGGGTCGAGCTTGCGCACTTCAACGGTGACGTGGGCCGCCGGGTGGCGCGCGCCGACGGCGTCGAGGATCCGCCGCGCCACTTTCTCCACCAGATGGCAGGTCGCCTCGGTGCCCACGCGGATGACCAGGGTGCAGAGCTCCAGGTAGTCGACGGTGTCGGCCAGCCGGTCGGTCTCCCCCCCCTTGGCGATGGGATCGCGGGCCTGGATCTCGAGGTCGACCTCGAACCGGCGCGTCTGGCGCCGCTCCTCGGCGGAGGCGCCGTGGCTCGCCTGGAACTGGATGCCGCGGATGACGATGGCACCGCGCTCGATCACGGGATTGTCCTCGCGGGCCGGGGCCCGCCTTGGGGGAGTCGGCGTCGGAGCCGCCTAGAGCGTCTTCGCATCGCTCACGCGGCGCGCGGGGCTCTCCTCGGCCTCTTCGGCCTCCTCGCGGGCCACGCGCTTCATCTTGCGCTTGATGATCTCGCGCTTGACCGCCCCCACGAAGTCGACGATCATGCGGCCCGTCAGGTGATCGGTCTCGTGCTGGAGGGCGCGCGCGTAGAGCCCCTCAGCCTCGATGGTGAAGCACTTCCCGTCGAGCCCGTAGGCCGAGACCCGGGCCTGGAGCGACCGCTTGATGGGCACGAAGATGCCGGGGAAGCTCAGACAACCCTCGTCCGCGGTCTCGGTCTCGTCGGCGAGGTGCTCGATCGTCGGGTTGATGAGGACCACCGGGGGGGCGTCCTCGGCGCCGCCCGCGACGTGGCCGTCGATGAGGATGATCCGCTCGGGGCGCCCTACCTGGACCGCAGCGAGCCCGGCGCCGTTGTGGGAGTACATGGTCTCGACCAGGTCCTCCACCAGGCGCCGGATCCCGGGCGCGCCGACCTCGGCCAGCGGGACCTCCTGCGTGCTCTGCCGCAGCTCGGGCTCCGGGTACTTGATGATGCGCAGGATCGCCATGTTGGTCTGATGAGGCCGGGCCTCAGGACGTGCCGTGGCTGGAGCCGCACCCGGCGCAGCTCGAGGCGGAGCAGCTACCGCAGGAGGAGCCGGCGGACGACGAGAACTGGCCCGCCCCGGTCGAGAAGCTCACCACCGACAGCAGGCGGCCGACGTCGCGGCTCTGACACCGGGGGCACTCGATCTCCGGGTTCCGCGAAAAAACCAACTCCTCGAAATCATTGCTGCACTTGTTGCAGTGGTACTCGTAGATGGGCACGGACGACGCTCCGCCGAGCGGGCTCCGGCCGTCCGGCGCACGTTCGGGTTGACTTGATGGAAATGTACATTAGCATAGGCAAGCGTCAAGCACGTGGGTGCGGTCCCGGCGCCTTGGCGACCGTCTCAGGGAGACCGCCTCGAGTCATGCGCACCATCACTCCTCCGGCGCCCGGCCCTGCGACCCCCGCTCCCCCCGCCGTGGAACGCTACGCCCTGGCCACGCTGCCGACCCGCCACGGCGTGTTCCAGCTCGCGATCTACCGTCACGAAGGGGCCGAGCACGCGGCGGCCTGGGTCGGGGAGGTCGCCGACACCGAGGTTCTGTGCCGGGTCCACTCCGAGTGCTGGACCGGCGAGGTCATGGGGTCGCTCAAGTGCGACTGCCGCGCGCAGCTCGACAGCGCCCTCGAGCGGATCGCCCGGGCGGGACGCGGCGTGCTGGTGTACCTGCGGCAGGAGGGGCGCGGCATCGGCCTCGGCGACAAGATCCGCGCCTACGCGCTCCAGGACGAAGGGGCCGACACCGTCGACGCCAACGTGCAGCTCGGCCTGCCGGTGGACGCCCGGCGCTACGACGTGGCCGCGGCCATCCTGCGCGACCTCGGGGTGCGGTCGGTCGCCCTCATGACCAACACCCCCGACAAGATCGTGGGCCTCGAAGGCGCCGGGATCCCGGTCGGGCGGCGGGTCGCCCACTGGGTGCCCTCGTCGCTGCAGAGCGCCCAGTACCTCGAGACCAAGCGCGACCGCCTCGGTCACCTCGGGGTGACCAAGGACGAGCACGAGCCGATCTTGAAGAGCGAGCTCGTCCCCTGGGGCGCCATGGCGCAGTCGACGACCCCGGATCAGATCCGCCGCCTCACCAAGGCGCGGCCCTCCCCGCACCCGGAGAACCCGGGGCAGTCGTGGCCGCAGCCGGCTGACGAGCGCGGCAAGGGCGTGAGCCACGGCCGCAGCTGACCCCTTCGGCCCCTCGAACGAAAGGACGCGGCGGTGACAGCCTTGAACGTGGACACGGTCCGGCGCGCCCTCCAGAAGGTCATGGACCCGGAGCTCGGGCGCGATCTGGTGACCCTGGGCATGGTCAAGGAGATCACGGTCACCGGCGACGCGGTCACGGTGGCGGTCGAGCTGACGACGCCGGCCTGCCCCTTGCGCGCGCAGATCGGGCGCGACGTCGAGACGGCCGTCCGCGCCGCGGGCGCCCGCACGGTGAAGGTGGAGTTCACCGCCAACGTGGCGGCGCGCCGCACCCCGGAGCGGGCGCGCCTCGTGGGCGTGAAGCACGTCATCGCGGTGGCCTCGGGCAAGGGGGGCGTGGGCAAGTCGACGGTAGCGGTCAACCTGGCGCTGGCGCTCCAGGCGCACGGCTCCACCGTCGGCATCCTGGACGCCGACGTCTACGGCCCGAGCGTCCCGCAGATGATGGGGACCGCCGCGACGCCGGCGCGGGCCATGGACGAAGGGCGCATCACCCCCGCCGTGCACCACGGCGTGAAGGTGATGTCGGTGGGCTTCTTCGTCGAGCGCGGCGGCGCCGTGGTGTGGCGCGGCCCGATGGTGCACAAGCTGCTGCAGCAGTTCGTCGAGGACGTCGACTGGGGCACCCTCGACGACCTGGTCGTCGACCTGCCCCCCGGGACCGGCGACGCCCAGCTGTCGCTCTCGCAGCTGGTGCCGCTCTCCGGCGCGGTGATGGTAACCACCCCCCAGGAGGTGGCCGTCAACGACGTGGTCAAGGGCTGCGCCATGTTCGACAAGGTCGACGTCCCGATCCTGGGCGTGATCGAGAACATGAGCGGCTATGTCTGCCCGCAGTGCGGCCACCACGACCCCATCTTCGCGGCCGGCGGCGGCCGCCGCCTGGCCGAGGAGGTCGGCGCGCCGTTCCTGGGCGAGATCCCGATCGACGGCGCCGTCGCCCGGGGCGGCGACGCTGGCGTGCCGGTCGTGGCCGGCGCGCCCTCGAGCCAGCACGCCCGGATCTTCATGGAGTTGGCGGCGACCCTCGCCGGCCGCATCTCGCAGCACGTGCTGACGCCGCGTCAGCCGCCCGACCTGCACGTGGTGGCGTAGCGCCGCGGCCGGGCGGCTCAGCCCGGCTCGCCGCTGCGGCCGTTGAGCAGGCGCACGACGGGGCGCCCGCGCCGGTAGTCGATCACGTTGAGGCAGCCGTAGTCCTGCGCGAACGCGAACACGGCGCGGGGTGGTAGCCCCAGCGCGTCGCCCAGGATCAGCCGGTTGACGCTGTTGTGCGACACCACCGCCACGCGCTCGCCGTCGTGGCGAGCCTTGAGCTCGCGCAGGGCCGGCGCCACGCGGTCCCACACGTCGACGAGCGACTCCCCGCCCCCGGGCATGCGGAACTCGACCATCGAGGCATAGTCGCGCCCCGCCAGCTCCGGGTGCCGGGCCGCGGCCGCGGCGTAGCCCAGGCCCTCGAGGCACCCGAGGTGCATCTCGCGCAGGCGCGGGTCGGCCTGGACCTCCAGGCCGCGGGTCGCGGCGATCAGCTCCGCCCCCTCGCGGGCGCGCCGGAGGTCGCTGGTGTAGACCGCGGCGAGCGCGTGCCGCCGGAGGTGGTCGGCCAGCCGCGCCATCTGGCCGCGCCCGGCGGGCGAGAGCGCCACGTCGTCGTGCCCGTAGAAGGTCCCCTCGGCGAGGGTCTGCCCGTGCCGCGCCAGGAACAGCAACATCGCCTACCCGAACACGTCGAGGCAGGCGCCGGTGAGCGCGGGCGGCGCCGCGGTCAGGAGGAACAGCACCACCCCGGCCACGTCGTCGGGGGACATGTCGGGCTGCGCGCCGGGCAGCCCCTGGCGCAGCATCGCGGTGTCGACGCTCCCCGGGCACACCGCGTTCACCTGGAGGCCGTCGCCCTTCACCTCCTCGGCCAGCGCGCGGGTCAGGCCGACCACGCCGTGCTTGGCGGCGCAGTAGGCCGTGAGCTGCGCCGTCCCTTCGCGCCCCGCGATGGAGGCCACGTTCACGATGCGGCCACGCCGGCGCGCCCGCATGGCCCCGAGGAAGGCCCGGGTCACGCGGTAGGTGCCGGTGAGGTTGCCGGCCACTACCTCGTCCCACGCGCCCTCCGGCGCCTCGTCGAGCCGGCCGCGGCGCACCGTGCCGGCGTTGTTCACCAGCGCCAGCGGCTCACCGAGGCGCGCGCGCACCGCGGCGGCGAAGCGCGTTACCGAATCGGCCACGGTCACGTCCAGGGGGAGCGGCAGGGCCACGCCCCCCGCGCGCTCGATCTCGGCCGCCACGGCGCCGACCTGGGCCTCGGTGCGGGCGCCGAGGGCGACCCGCGCGCCCGCCGCCGCCAGCCGGAGCGCGATGGCGCGGCCGATGCCCCGGCCGCCGCCCGTGACCACCGCGACCTCGCCCTTCAGCTCCATGGTCCCCTCGTCTGTCTCGTCCCCGCGCCGGCGTCGGCTCAGCGGCGCCGGGCCCGGGCAGTCCGACGTCTCTGCGGCCAGACCGGGCCGGCTGCCGGGCCCGCGCCCACCGCCTGGAGCAGCCGCGCTTGCAGATCGGCCCGGCCCTGAAGCGCTCCCACGAAGCTCGTCGTCACCACCTCGCTCGCGTCGTGGCGCTCGCCCGGGAGGGCGAGGCACAGCTGCTCGGCCCGCAGCACGCAACCGGCGCCGCGCGCGCCGCCGTGCGCGCACAGCGCCCGGGCGATCTGGCACGTGGCGCGCTCCTGCAGCGTCAGGCGCCGCGTGAAGCAGTCGACCAGGCGGGCCACGCGGCCAAAGCCGAACAGCCGGGCGCGCGGCAGGTAGGCGACCGCGGCCACGCCCCGGAAGGGGAGCAGGTGGTGCGGGCAGAGCGAGTGGAAGCGCAGCCCGGCGATCACCACCACCTCGGGATCGGGCTCGCCGCGGACCGGGTCGCCGAGGATCTCCACCGGGTCGAGCGCGTAGCCCGAGAGGAACTCCTCGGTCCAGATGCGCGCCACGCGGCGCGGGGTGCCGCGCAGGTCGACGTCGTCGACCCCGAGGCCGCTCGCCGCGAGCAGGTCGCGGACCGCCGTGGCCATGCGTCCCCGGTGCGGGGCGCCCACCACCGCCGGGATCGCCAGGTCGGCGCGGCCGCGCCGTCGCGCCGGTGCGCCGCCCGCGTGCCCCGCCGCGCCGCCCGCGTGCCCCGCCGCTCCTCGCGCTCGAGCCGACATGGCGCCTCCGTCCGGGTCTCGTAGCGTGCGCCCGCGGTGACTGTCAAGCTGTCGTGAGGCCCGGGCGCCGGGCTCCAGCTCGGCTCACTGCGACGGGGTCTGGGACGGACGACCGAGCGCCGCCATCATGGCCGCGACGTAGGCCGGGCGCACCTCGCGCTCCCAGCGCGGGTAGCCGCCCCGGTCCACGTAGTCCACGAGGTCGCCGAACGTGGCCGGGTCGAAGACGTACTCGGCCACCGCGATGGCCCCGGTGGCGGGGTCGACCCGCACCTGGAGCTCCTCGGGCTCACCGAAGCGCTGGATCGCCGCCTCGGCCCACACCCGATTCTTGTGCCCGTCGGGCTTCTGCTTGAACCCCTCGGGCCGCTCCGGGAACGGGAACTCGCGGTACGTCTCGCCGATGAAGCCCCCGAGGTGCACGCCCCGGATGGCCAGGTTGACGTTGCCCACTGCGGCGGGGTCGCGAATGCGCCACCCCGGCAGTGAGAGGTCGGGGCCCAGACACCGGTGAAGATCGACCACGAGCGAGCAGAACCGGTCGGCGAAGAAGAAGAGCTGCTCGAGGAGCAGCATGTCGATCTCGATGTTGAAGAAGCCGAAAGCGACGGTCCCGTGGCTCAGCGAGCGAAACGGCAGCGGCATGGGACTTCCCTGCGGCCCACGGTAGCCCGCATCGCGGCCGCCAACAAGCGCCGCGCCGCGGCCCCTTGACTCGCGGCCGCGCTGCCGGCACCGTGTCCCTACCGATGAGCGACGAGCTACGCCTGGACGGGAAGGTGGCGCTGATCACCGGCGCCGCGCGGCGGGTGGGTCGCGCCATCGCCCTCGAGCTGGGGCGTGCCGGCGCCCGCATCTGGGTCCACCACCACACGGGCACGGCCGCGGCCACGGCCACCGTGTCGGCGCTCGCGGAGGTCGGGGTCAGCGCGACCGCGATCGGGGCCGACCTGCGCGACCCGGCGGCCACCGCCGCCCTCTTCGCGAGAGTCGCCGCCGAGGGGGGCCTCGACGTGCTGGTCAACAGCGCCGCGGCCTTCGAGCGCCTCCCGTTCGAGTCGATCGACGACGAGCGCCTCATGTCCATGCTGGCGCTGAACCTGGCGGCGCCGTTCCGCTGCGCGCGCCTCGCCCTCCCGCTGCTGCGCGCGCGCTCCGGCGTCATCATCAACGTGCTCGACGTGGCCGCGACCCAGGCGTGGCCCGGCTTCGCCCACTACTGCGCCTCCAAGGCGGCGCTGCACATGCTCACCAAGGTGCTCGCCGTGGAGCTGGCCCCGGCCGTGCGCGTGTGCGGCGTGAGCCCCGGGACCGTGCAGCCGCCAGAGAGCTACGGCGACGCCGACCTGCGCCGCGTCGTCGAGAAGATCCCCATGGGTCGCAGCGGCAGCCCGACCGACGTGGCCCGCGCCGTGCGCTTCCTCGCCGCCGGGCCGGAGTTCATCACCGGCGCCATCCTCGCCGTCGACGGCGGCCGCAGCGCCGCCGGGCCCGCGGTGGGGGAGTAGGCCAGGCGCCGCAGCTGCCGTCGCGCCCGCAGCTACCGCCCGTTCTCCTCGTCCTCGTCGTCGCCCGCGGGCGCGCCCGCCTGACGCTCGCGGCCGTACTCCTCGAGCTTGCGGTAGAGGGTCTTGCGGTCGAGGCCCAGGCGCTGCGCGGCGCGGGTCTTGTTGCCCCCCTCGGCCGCGAGCACGCGGCCGATGTACTCGCGCTCGAGGTCGGCGAGGGAGAGGCCGCGCGCCATGGCGGCCTGCAGCAGATCCTCCGCCCGCCGCGCCCGCACCTGCGGCGGCAGATCGGCCGCATCGATCTCGCTCGACTCGGTCAGGGCCACGGCGCGCTCGACCACGTTCTCCAGCTCGCGCACGTTGCCGGGCCACGGGTAGGCCAGCATGATCTCGACCGCGGCCTGCGTGAACCTGCGCGTGGTCTTGCGCGCCCGCTCCGCCGCGGCCCCGAGGAAGTGCTCCCCGAGCAGCATGATGTCCGGGCCGCGGTCGCGGAGCGGCGGCAGCGCCACCTGGATCACGTTGAGGCGGTAGAAGAGGTCCTCGCGGAACGTCCCATCACGCAGGCGGGGCTCGAGGTCGCGGTTGGTCGCCGCGATGATGCGCACGTCCACCTTTTCGCTGCGCGACGCCCCGAGCGGACGGACCTCGTGCTCCTGGATGACGCGGAGGAGCTTGGCCTGCAGCGCCGGGGAGAGCTCGGCGATCTCGTCGAAGAAGAGGGTGCCGCCGTCGGCCTCGAGGAACATGCCGGGCCGGTCGGCCCGGGCATCGGTGAAGGCGCCCTTCTTGTAGCCGAACAGCTCGCTCTCGAGGAGCGTGTCGGGGATGGCGGCGCAGTTGACCGCCACGAAGGCGCGCCCCTTGCGCGGGCTGCCATGGTGGATCGCCCGCGCCACCAGCTCCTTGCCGGTGCCGCTCTCACCGGTGATGAGCACCGACACCGACGACTGCCCCAGGCGCCGGATGAGGTCGAAGACCTCCTGCATCGCGGCGCTCCTGCCGATGAGGTTGCCGAGGCGGTAGGGGCGCTCGACCTCGGCGCGCAGGCGCTCGACCTCGTCGCGCAGCCCCCGGTCGGACAGGCCCTTGTCGATGGCGAGGAGGAGCTGGTCGGTCTGGAACGGCTTGGTCAGGTAGTCGAAGGCGCCCAGGCGCACCGCCTTGATGGCGGTGTCGATCGACCCGAACGCGGTGATGGTGATCACGTGCGGCGGGAACGCCAGGGTGCGGATCTCCCGCATCATGTCGAGCCCGTCGAGGTCAGGCATGCGGATGTCGCTGACGACGAGGTCGATGCCCCCCTCGCGGATGCGCTCGAGGCCGGCGCGCCCGCCGCCCGCCCCCTCGACCCGGTACCCCTCGTCGGTGACCGCCTCGGTCAGGTACTCGCGGTTGGCGGCGTCGTCCTCGACGATCAGGATGGTGTAGCGGGCGCGTTCGTCGCGTTCCATGGGCGTTCCGGGTCGGTCAGGGCTGCGGCTCCGGCTCCTGCATCGGCAGGAAGACGCGGAAGATGGTGCCCCCACCGGCGGGGCTCTCGATCTCGATCCAGCCATCGTGATCTTTGACGATCCCGTGGCTGACGGCAAGGCCCAGGCCCGTGCCGCCGCCGTCGACCTTGGTCGAGTAGAAGGGCTCGAAGATGCGCGCGCGGTCGGCCGCGGGGATGCCGACGCCGGTGTCGCGCACCTCGAGCACCGCGTAGTCCTGCGGCGGGGCGTGGTCGAGCCCCTCCTTGCGGCGCGCCACGCGGTCGACCCGCACGCCGAGCTCGCCCCCCTCGGGCATCGCCTGCACCGCGTTGAGGATCAGGTTCATGCACACCTGCTGGATCTGGTCCGGGTCCCCCGGGATGGTGACCTCGGCGGCCGCCGCGAAGCCGGCGTGGACCTTGGCGGTGTCGATCTGGTGCTCGAGGAAGTCCAGCGTCCCCTTCGCCACCCGGCTCAGCTCCACCGGCTCCCGCGAGGGGCTGCGCCGCCGCGTGTAGTCGAGGAGCTGCTGGATGATCTTGGTGATGCGCGCCGACTGCTCGGCGATGATGCCGGCGTTCTTGGTCACCTCGGCGGTGTCGTGCGCCTTGCGCTCCATGGTGCGGGCCCGGCCGCCGATGACGTTGAGCGGCGTGCCCACCTCGTGGGCGATGGAGGCGGCGAGCTGGCCCACGGCGGCCAGCTTCTCCGACTGGCGCAGGCGCCCCTCCAGCTCGAGCCGGGCCTCCACGCTGCGGCGGGTCTCCTCGCGCGCCTCGCGCAGCGACGCGGTCATGGTGTTGAAGCGTCCGCCCAGTGCGCCGATCTCGTCGTCGCGCTCCTGCAGGATCACGCGCGTCAGGTCCCCCTGGGCCACCTCGTCGATCCCCTCCAGCAGGCGCTCCACCGGGCGCCCGATGGTGGCGCGGGTGGTCAGCCAGGCGGCCAGCGCCAGGCCCAGGGTGAGCAGCAGGACGGTGAGTGCCATGCGCAGCGCCACGCGCCGGCCGATGACGTCGACCTGGGTGGCGTCGCGCTGCAGCTCGATGCCGCAGACGACGATGCCGGTCGAGTCGCGGATCGGGAGCATGAGGGCGTAGCTGCGGCGCGGCGCGTCGGCGTCGTAGGTGCCGAACGGCTGCCGCGTGGTGAGCGCCTGCTCCAGCCGGAGCTTCTGCGCCTGCCCGACGGCGTCGCGCATGGAGGTGAGCACCACCACCTTCATGCCGGGCACCTGGATCCCCTGCACCCGCTGGAGGTCGAGCAGCAGCTCGTCGCGGTTGCGGCCGTCGAGGATGGCGGTGACGAAGTCCCCCATCTCGTTGGTGCGGCGCTCGATCTCGCGCTCGATGTCGGAGCGGGCGCTCCTGACCGACACCAGGCCGTAGATGCCGATGGTGAGCGCCACCAGCACTGTGGTGGTGACGGAGATGCGGGTGCCGAGCCGCATGGCGCGAGGGCCTACCCTTCCCGCTGCCTAACACGGCAGCGGCACCGGGGGCAAGCGGCCGGGGCTACAGCTCGCCGTCCGGGGCCACGACCACGGGGCCCGGGGCGCCGGCGCCCGTGCTGCCGCCGTTGCCGCCGTTCCCGCCTTCGGCGCGGCGGCCACCATTGCCCGGCGCCTCGCGCTCCTGCCGGCCCTTCTGTCGCTTCTCGCGCAGGCGCTTGACGCCGCCCGCCAGGATCTCGGCGATCAGGGTGCGGAAGTCGATGCCGGCGGCCCTGGCGATGAGCACGAGGTCGCTGTAGCCCGGCGTCAGCCCCGGCAGGGGGTTGATCTCGATGACGTACGCCTCCCCGTCCGCGTTCATCCGCAGATCGACGCGCGCCACGTCGCGGCAGTCGAGGGCCAGGAAGGTCTCCCGCGCGGCCCGCTCGAGGGTCTTGAGCTCGGTCGGCGTGAGCGGCGCCGGGCAGCGGTACTCGACGTACTTCTCCCAGTGCTGCTTGATGGTGAAGTCGTAGACCGGCCGCGCGTTGCCCTGGTCCTTGAAGACGACCTCCATGGGCGGCAGCACGCGCGGCCGGCGGTCACCCAGCAGCCCGACGGTGAACTCGCGGCCAGTGATGTACTCCTCGACCAGGGCCGGCTGCTTGTAGCGGCCGACGCAGTCGCGGACCGCGTTGCGCAGCCCCGCCTCGTCGTCGACGACCGAGGTCGAGGCGATGCCCTTCGAGCTCCCTTCCGCGTTGGGCTTGACGATGCACGGGTAGCGGAGCGCCGGCGAGATCTTCTCGCGCCCGGTCATGAAGAGCTGGAACTCGGGCGTCAAGATGCCGTGCTGCTTGAGCACCTTCTTGGTCAGCGCCTTGTCGAGCGCGATCGCCAAGGTGGCGGAGTCGGAGCCGGTGTAGGGGATGCCGAGCAGCTCGCACAGGGCCGGCACCGCGGCCTCGCGGTTGCGGCCGGTGAGCCCCTCGGCGATGTTGAAGACGAGGTCGATGTCGGCCTCGGGCAGGTCCGAGGGGAGGTCGGCGTTGGCCTCCAGCCGGATCACGCTGTGGCCGAGCGACTCGAGCGCTTCGGCGATGGCGTCGATGGTCGCGGGCGAGTCGTACTCGGCCTCGGCGTCATCGCCCCCCTTGGTGTCGACCCGCTTCATGTTGAAGGTGAAGCCGACGCGCAGCTTGTCGGCCCGCTTCTTGACCACCCGGCGCGGCGCCTCGAGGCCCCAGCGCAGCGCCGCGGCGCGCGTTACCGGGGCGATGGTCTCGTCGTAGGAGAGCCCCTCGCGAGCGGCGGCGGCGAAGATGTCGTTGTCGGGCTGGAGCGACGGCAGCGCGTTCACCTCGAGCAGGAAGATGCGGCCGTCTTCGCCCAGGCGGAACTCGACGCGGCCGAGGTCGCGCACGCCCAAGGTGCGCATCACGGTCTTGGCGAGCGCCCGCACCCGGGCGGTGACGTCGCGCGGCAGGTCGGCGGGGCAGCGCGCCTGCACTTGGGCGCTCTCGGCGTGCTTGAGGCGGTACTCGTAGATGTTGAGGCGGCTGCGGGCCGCCGGGTCGACGACGAACTCGACCGGCAGCAGCAGGCCCTCGTCGCCGCACCCCTCGAGGAACGGGACGCTGATGTCGGTGCCGGGGATGAACTCCTCGCACAGCATGCCCAGCGGGTAGGCCTCGAGCGCCCGATCGAGGATCTTGAGCAGCTGCTTGCCGTCGCGGGCCACCGCGTCCTCGCCGATCCCCTTGGACGAGCCCTCGTAGTTGGGCTTCACGATCACGGGGAAGGCGAGCCCGAGGCTCGCCGCCTCGCCCTGTTGCCGGTACTCCGCGGGCGTGACGAGGCGGCCGCGCGGGCTGTCGATGCCATGCGCCCGCAGCACCTCCTTGGTGAGCCACTTGTCGAGCGTCACCGTGAGGACGTAGGCGTCCGAGCCGGTGTAGGGGAACCCGAGCTCCTCGAAGAACGCCGGGTAGAACGCCTCCCGCGCGCGTCCGCGCCTTCCCTCTGCGGTGTTGAAGATGAGGTCGGGGGCGCACGCCTCGATGCGCGCGGCCAGGTGGGACGCCGGCCCCGACACCTCGATTTTCTCGACCTCGTGTCCGGCGGTGACGAGCGCGGCGGCCACGGCCTCCACGGTCTCGGCGCTGTCGAACTCCGCCTCCTCCTCGCTGTCCGTCAACCGCAGGTTGTGCGTGAACGCGATCTTCATCGTCGTGGGGCCCCACTCGCTCCCGTGGCGAGCTCGCCAGGCTCCACCTTGCCCTATCCGGAATGAGGATGCCAGCGAGATCGTACGCGCGGAGGCGTGGACGCCCGGGCGGTGCGCTCGGCCGCGCGGCGGCCGTGGCGTCAGGCGCGAAGCGTCGGGGGGGCTAGGGAGCCTGGTACTCGAGGTGACCGTTGACGTGGAGGCTCTTGTCCTTCCACGACAGGTCGGAGTTGATCACCTCGCCGTGGCACTGCGAGCAGCTCGAGGCGCTCACGGCCGGGTGGCTGCCGTTGACGGGCGGCATGCCGTGGCACCTGCCGCACCCGACCTCGATGCTCCCGCCCGTCCAGGTGGGCGTCATGTTGCTGCCGCCCATGGAGGCGCCGCCGTGGCAGTGGACCGTGCAGGTGGTGCCCGTGTAGCTCGCGACCACCCCCCACGCGGTCGCCACGGGGCCGAAGGTCACCGTCGCGGCGCCGTCGATGTGGCTGAGGTCGGTCGGCACCACGTGGCACTCGCTGCAGGCCATCGGCGTGGCGAAGATGCCGTCCGCGAGGTGGGCCTGGTGCGCCCCCACCGACGGCAGCGAGGTGGCGGAGCGACCCTGGGTGTCGACCGGCGGCGCGGCGTTGGTCGCCGAGCCGTGGCAGGAGTTGCACGTGGTCGCCTTCACCTCGACCGTCCCGTTGACGTGGAGGCTCGGGTCGGCGAAGACCCAGTTGCCGGAGCCATCACGGCTGACGTTGAGATGGCAGTCACCACACGTCGTCGCCCCGGTCTGTGGGTGGGGCAGGAGCGGCGGCAGGCCGTGGCAGGTGCCGCACGCGTCCTGGCTCCCGTCCACGGTGGTCCAGTCCGGACGGGTGTTGCTGCCACCGCTGAGCGTCTGGCCGTGGCAGTAGGTCGTGCAGGTCGTGCCGTTCCAGCTCGGGGTGGCGCCGTCCGCGCTCGCGCGCGTGCCGAATACGACCCGGGCGACGCCGTCGATGTGAGCGCGCGGATCGCTGGAGGTGGGCAGCGGGTTGTGGCACTCGGTGCAGGCGAGCGGCGCGGCGCTGCCGGTCGCGCCCGGCGCGACGTGGGCCTGGTGGGCCCCCACGCTTGGCCGGCTGGTGTCGCTCTGGCCGTCGGTGTCTGTCGGCGGCGCCGCGTTGGCCGCCGAGCCGTGGCAGCGGTTGCAGGTCCAGTCGTCGGTGACGTCGACCACCCCGTCGACATGGCGTGCCTTGTCCACGAAGTCGAGGTTGCGGTCCACCGTAGGGTGGCACAGGGAGCACTTGTTCGACTGCGGGTGGTCCGCGCTCTCCGGCGGCAGGCCGTGGCAGGTGCCGCAGGCCGCCTGGGAGCCGTCGCCGCGGGTCCATTCGGGGGCGTGGTTGCTGCCGCCGCCCTGCGGCGGGCCGTGGCAGTAGGTGGTGCAGGTCGTGCCGTTCCAGGCCGGCGCGACGTCGAAGGTGGACGACAGCGAGCCGAACGCGACCTCCGGGGTGCCGTCGATGTGTGCGTAGAGGTCGGTCGGATCGGGGGCCGCGTGGCACTCGCTGCAGTCGAAGGCGCGCGCCAGCGGTCCCTCCGTCACGTGGGCCTGGTGGGCCCCCACGCTCCGCAGGCTCGTGTGGCTCCGCCCCTCCGTGTCGACCGGCGGCGCCGCGTTGTCGTCGGAGCCGTGACAGCTGTGGCAGTTCACCGGCGTGAGGTCGACCGTGCCGTCGATGTGGAGCGCCGGGTCGATCACGCCGTCGGCCTTCATCGACGGGTGGCAGCTCCAGCAGCGGTCCGACTGCGGGTGGCCGGCGCTCGTCGGCGGCATGCCGTGGCACGTGCCGCAGGCCGCCTGCGAGCCGTCGACGCGGGTCCACTCCGGGCTGGTGTTGCGGCCCCCGGCCAGGGTGGCCCCATGGCAGTAGGTGGTGCAGGTGTGCTGGTCGTAGTCGTACGCGGCGTTGACGCCGCCGGCGACGGCGCGGCCCCCGAACACCAGGTCGGCGCGCAGGCTGCTGGGGTCGCCCTCCGGCGCTCGCGTACCGAGGTGCCCCGGCGCGTCGGTCGCGAGCTGGCCGTCGACCATCGGCACCACGTGGCACTCGTTGCAGTCGAGGGCCCGGCTGAGGCGGCCCGCGCCGAGGTGCGCCTCGTGGGCACCGACGCCGGGGTAGCCGGTGTCGGACCGTCCGGGGCCGTCGAGGTGCACGCCGACGGGCGGCGCGGCCCGGCGCAGGGCGTCCCCGGCGCGACCCGGGTCGCCGTGGCAAGCGGTGCACTGCTCCTCGGCGTTGGGCGCGCCCGGGCGCGGCCCGGTGCAGGCCCCGCACCAGAGCCCCACCGCGATGAACACGATGCCGTAGCGCGACATGCGATCCCCCGTCATGAGGCGTGGCAGATCTTGCACACCTTGGCGTTCTTGTCGTCACGCCCCCGCGGCTTGCCGCCCGGATGGGGATTGCCGCCGGCGCCACCGACGCGGTGGCAGAGGACGCAGTTCGAAGAAGCGCCGCGGTCGTGGCAGCCGGCGCAGCTCACGATGTTGCGCCGCGCGGCCGAGCCGTGGAAGTTGCCCGACACCGGGTTCATCCAGTCGGCCGGGTGGGGCCGCGCGCCGGGTGTGTTCGGGGTCTTGCCGCTCGGGCTCGTCTGGCCCACGCCCTCGACGCGGTGGCAGTCCAGGCACTGCTTCTGGGCATGGCACTTGAGGCACGAGCCCGGCTGGGCCGCCTGCTCGATGCCGTGACGCGTGCGCCAGTCGCCGCGGTGGATGAGCTGGCGGTCGACCCGCTCGGGGAAGCGGACCGAGGGGAGCAACTCGTTGTGGCGGCTGTGGCAGTCGTCGCAGAAGCGCTCCATGTGGCACTGCGCGCAGACGCCGGGGTTGGTCTTGGCCGGCCCCTTGTGCTCGCCGAGGAAGTTCCCCTCGTGGTTGAAGGCGGCGACGGCCTGCAGCGGGAACTGCCGCAGGTTGGTGTGACACTTGTCGCAGAGCAGCGCGCGGTAGTCGCGCTGGTGCTCATGGCAGGCGAGGCACTCGGTGTGGCCCGGCCGCTTGATCTGCGACAGGCGCACGGTCTTGGTCACCGCCGCGTGGCACTTGTCGCACTTGCCGGCGGCGCGGGCCACGTGCGGCCGGTGCTTGAAGATCAGGCGCCCCGGCGGCTTGCGCCAGGTCGCGTACGAGCCCGGCTTCTTGGGGTCGGGGTGGCACGTCTCGCACTTCTTCTTCACCTCCTCGTGGCAGTCGCCGCACTTGGCCATCTTGGGGGCGTCGACCTTGTCGGGCAGCCCCTGCTCCGCCGACACTTTGGCGTGGCAGTCGGTGCAGGCGGTCCCCTGCTCGACCACGTGCTTCTGGTGCGAGAAGGTGATGACGTCGGGGTTGGCGGCGCCGTCGTGGCGCGCCGAGCGGGCACAGCCCAGCGGCACGCCGAGGAGGAGGCCGAAGGCTAGGACGCGGAGGCGCATGGCGGTGGTCGTCATGGCTGCACCTTCTGGGGCTTCGACTCGAGCCAGGTGTGCCAGACGAAACGGCCGAGGAAGATGGTCTCGTAGCGCGAGGCCGGGTTGAAGTTCGCGGTCAGCGAGAGGAGCGTGTCCATCGTGGGGCTGATGCGGTAGCCGGCGATGACGCTGAGCGAGCCGGCGTCGCGCACCGCGCTGGCGCCGGTCGTCTGGGCGTTGGGGCCCCACACCGCGCCGTCGAAGTGGAAGTAATAGAGGTCGGCGGTGAGGTAGAGGCGGGTCACGGGCTCCACCGAGCCGTACAGGCGCGCCTGGTAGTAGCCGCTCCGCTCCAGGTTGTCGTTCTTCGAGAAGAGCCGCTGGAGGTCGACGCCGACCACCTGGCGCCACGACTCGCCCAGCAGGTAGCGCCCGCCGACCCCGCCCAGCCAGCCCTGCTCGCCGTCGGAGAAGGCGCGGGCCTTGAGCTGCGCCGAGAGCTTGAGCCGGGGCGTCACGCGGAAGTAGGCGTCGAGGCCGGCGTCGTGGTAGTTGCTGTCGCTGAAGACCGAGAAGATGGAGTTCTTGGAGATGAGCGCCGCCGGCACGATGTAGGTGTAGTCGAGCGCCAGCTTGAGCCGCGGCGTCGGCATCCAGGACGCCACCAGCGTCGCCTCCTCGACCTTCGGCACCCCCTCGATCTCGGCCACGTCGAAGAGCGCGCTGCCGTAGAGCTCGATGTGCTTGGGGAGGACGGCGAAGGCGTCGACGCCGGCCTGCCGCCGCACGAGCTCGCCGCTGGTGGTCATCTCCTCCAGGTAGGCGAGGCCCAGGCCGCCCCGGTCGAGGCGGCTCCAAGCCAGGCGCCCGCCGAACATCGGGTTCAGGGCGTCGCGGCCGGCCTCGGCGTCGCGGGGCGTGGCGCCACCGCCGTAGACGGCCAGGCTGAAGTCGTAGGGGAAGGTGTAGCGCGCGAAGAGCCCGTCGAAGTTGGTCGAGTACGGCGCCCCCAGGAACAGGAACTGGCGGCCGAGCCGGAGCTCGAGCTTGCCGTCGCGCGACCGGTAGCTCGCGGTGCCGACCAGGACGTCGCCGCCGACCCCCGGGCTGTTGCCGTTCTCCTTCTGGGGAACACGCGCCGCCTTGGTCGGGTCGAAGCGGTCCGCCAGGTCGACCACGCCCCAGCCGGCGAACTCGACGCTCAGGCCGCGCACGCCGAAGTTCTCGGCATGGAGCGTGAGGTACTCGTAGAACGGTACCAGCAGTCGCCGGCAGTAGTCGGAGAGGTCGGCCGACGCCCGGCACTGCTCGATGTCACGCTCGTGCGCGAACCCGGGCGCCCAGCGCCGGGCGGCGAGGAGCGACTCGGATTCCAGGAAGACCGCCGGTTGCGCACGAACCCCGGCCGGCGCGAGGCCGGCGGCCAGCACCACCGCGAGCACCACTCTCGTTCTTGGTGTCATCCCCATGAACCTCACACCCGCTGACATTAGGAAGGGGCACTACCCCGAGGCAGGCCGGTTTCAAGGACGCTCAATGGTAGCAGGGAGTGACGCTCGGGCAAGGCCACGCCGCCAGCGGGCCCCGGTGAGGCGGGGGACCCGCGTGCCCGAGGGCCGCTCTGCGCGGCGCGGGCGCCCGACTACTTCGCCGGCTTGGCGGGCTGACCCTTCTTCGCAGGTGCCGGCTTGGCGGGCGCAGGTGCCGGCTTGGCGGGCGCGGGTGCCGCCTTGGTCGGCGCGGGCGCGGCCTTGCCCGGCGCGGGCGCCGCCGGGGCCG
>JACRCY010000092.1 GCA_016218785.1 Deltaproteobacteria bacterium | reverse complement strand
CCGCCGCCCAAGCCCCGCGCGCGCGCCTCGCAGACCCTCCCGCCGCCGCTCCCGGAGCCGCCGCCGGTGCCGCGTCGCGCCCTCTCGCGCCGGACCCGGTCGCGCCCCGGCTCCGAGGGATTCACCGCGGACGACTTCACCAGCGCCGAGCCCTCCGCCGGGCCCGCCTCGACGCGGCTCTCGGTGCCCTCCTCCGAGATCCCGGTGGTGCGTCTCCAGGCGCACTCACCCCGGCGCGAAGGCAGCTACGGCGCGGTGCCCGAGCGACGCGAGCAGTCCGAGGTCACCAGTCAGATGCGTCTCCCCGGCCTCATCGACGGCCGGTACCAGATCAGCTCGCCGCTCGGCGAGGGCGGGATGGGGCGCGTGCTCAAGGTGCTGCACCGGGCCCTCAACAAGGAGTTTGCGCTCAAGATCGTGCGCGCCCAGTTGAGCGACGACTGGCGGGCCCGCGAGGCCTTCTTCCGCGAAGCGCGGATGCTCTCGTCGCTCGGCCACCCCAACATCGTCACGGTGACGGACTTCGGCGTGGACCCCGCGTTCGGCGCCTTCATCGTCATGGAGTTCCTCACCGGCGAGACGCTGCTCCAGCGCGTCAACCGCGAGGGGCGCCTGCCCCTCAAGGCCGCCTGCGACATCGCCCTGCAGATCGCCGAGGCGGTGCGCTTCATCCACTCGAACAACATCATCCACTGCGACCTCAAGAGCGAGAACGTCTTCCTCTGCCAGCCGGTGGCCGAGCCCCGGCGCCGCAACCTCGTCAAGCTGATGGACTTCGGCCTGTCGCGCTCGTGGGAGTCGGGCAGCACCGACCGGACGCGCGAGAAGGAGATCGCCGGCACCCCGACCTACCTGGCTCCCGAGCGGATCGAGGGGCGGCCACCGGCGCCGTCGAACGACATCTACGCGCTCGGCGTCCTCTTCTACGAGATGATCACCGGCCGTCCGCCCTTCATGGGGTCGATCTCGAAGGTGCTCGACGCTCACCTCGACGAGGTGCCGGTCCCGCCGTCGAAGCGGCTGGGCGAGCACCTCGAGGAGCGCGCCGACGAGCTGATCATGAAGGCGCTCGCGAAGGACCCGCGCAAGCGTCAGCGCGACGCCGCGGCCTTCGTCTACGAAGTCCGCACGCTGATGGACATGCTCGGCATCAAGCACAAGCGCCGCTTCGCGCTGCCGGGCAAGGCGCCGCTGACCACGGTCGACACGGTGTCGACCGAGGCGCGGCTGCACCTCTACGAGGACGCCTTCGACGGCTCGCCCCTGCCGCTCCTGATGCTCGGCCCCGGCGGCGAGGTGAAGCTCGCCAACCGGGCGCTGGCGCGGCTGCTCACCCTCACGCCCGCCGAGCTCGGCGGCCTGAGCCTCAGGAGCACCGTCATCGGGCAGCAGAACCCGCAGGTGCTCGACGACTTCCGCACCGTCGTGGCGACGGTCCGCTCCGCCCAGTGCCAGATCGAGTTCCTGCGCGAGGGGAAGCGTCAGCGCGCCGTGCTCCTCCTCGTGCCGGCCCACGACGGCCAGGCGGTCGTGGGGGTGCACGCGGTGCTCTACCCGGTCGCGATGTCGCGCCCGCAGCCGCCGCGGTAACGGCGGCAGCCGCCGCGCGGGCGCCGGCAGCCGCCACCCTACCTCCCGTCGTCGGCCGGCTCCTCGACGTCCGGGAACGGCCCGACCATCCTGGACCCGAGCGGCTCGGCGCCGGAGTCGCGCGCCGGGCTCGCCGCGGCTCCGTCGCCCTGGCCGCGGCCGCCGTTGAGGAAGTGGACGCGGGACGCCACGATCTCGGTGGTGTAGCGCTTCTTCCCCTCGCGGTCGTCCCACGCGCGCGTCTGCAGCCGCCCCTCGACGCACACCGGGCGCCCCTTGGCGAGGTAGGTGACGCAGTTCTCGGCGCTGCGGCCCCAGACCACGACCTTGTGCCACTCGGTGCTCTCGCGCTTCTCGCCCCCTTTGTCGGTGTAGGCCTCGTTGGTCGCGACCGTCAGGTCGCAGACCGCCTGCCCCGCCGGAGTGCGCCGCAGCTCCGGGGTCTTGCCGAGGTTGCCAATGATGATCGCTCGATTCAGACTCATCGCATGCCTCCTTGCTCCGGACGGAGGGGAGGCAAGCAAGGATCGGGCCAGGCGCAACTACGCGTGGCGACTGAGGTGGGGGTGCGCCGCGCTGTCCGGATTCCGGGAATCCGGCCGGACAGGCGTACGGGCCACCCGGCCGCGCTCACTCCGCCAGCACCGACTTCCGCGCCACCTTCACGTCGTAGATCCACAGGAGGAGCGCGGCCAGCAGCCCGATGCCGCAGAGCGCCGGGAAGATGAGGTAGGGCTGCTTGAGGCGCTCGCCGCACAGCCACAGGAGGAAGGTGCCGAGCGGATCGCCGAGCGCGCTGCCGAACGCGATCGAGAGGAAGCTGTAGCCCATGAAGAGGCCGACCTGGCCCTTCGGCGCCATGGAGGCGACGTACTCGAAGTAGCGCGCGCCCGAGAGCATCTCGCCCACCGCGAAGACCGCGATCGAGAGGCCCATGAAGACGACGCCGATGCTCATGGCCTGACCGAAGAGGGTCACCTTGCCGGTGAGCCCGAGGAGCGGCGGGAAGAGGTTGATGAGCCACGCCAGCGACGAGACCACGAAGCCGATGAGGATCGCGCGCGTCGCGCGCATGCGGCCCGACAGCCTGGTCACGAGGAGCTGGAAGACGACGATCTTGGCGGCGTCGATGGAGGTGATCAGCTCGACGTAGGTCTTGGTCGCGGGGTCGAGGTAGGTCGGGATGTACAGCTCGACCGCGCCGAAGAGCTGCACCCAGGTGACCTCGAAGAGGCCGTAGATGCCGATGAGCAGCATGAACTTCCAGTGCTTCACGACGAGGGCGGTGTCGGCCAGCACGCGCCCGAGGGAGCGCGCCTGATCGCGCGTGCCCGGGGGCTCGCGGTAGAGCGTGGCCACCAGCGCGAGCGCGCCCAGGCAGGCGCTGACGCCCACCCAGAAGAGCGAGCGCCAGCCGAAGGCGTTGCGCACCGGGTTGACGAGCACCGGCCCGAGCAGGCCGCCGATGTTGACCACCATGTAGAAGATGCCGAAGCCGTACGACTGCCGGTCGCCGGCGGTCTTGCGCACGGTGCCCGAGATGGTCGGCTTGATGATCGACCCGCCGATGGAGATGCAGAGCACCGCGGCCAGCATGCCGAGGAAGCTGGTGACGTGCCCGGCGATGTAGTAGCCGCAGGTGAGCGCGCTGAAGGCGACGCACAGCGCGGCGCGGAAGCCGTAGCGGTCGGCGATGGAGCCCGACAGCAGCGACAGCACGTAGATCAGCCACCACAGCAGCGAGCGCAGGAACGACGCGCGCCCGGGCTGGAGGCCGAGGCCCCCCTCGGCGACCGCCGTCTTCATGTAGAGGGCGAGCACCGAGATCGGGCCGTAGTAGGCCGTGCGCTCGAGGAGCTCGGCGCCGATGGCGGTCCAGAAGGTGCGGTTGAAGCCGAGGAGCGTGCGCGGCGCGGCGGGCGCGGGGCCGGGCGGGGGGGCGGCCACGGGCGAGGGT
>JACRCY010000097.1 GCA_016218785.1 Deltaproteobacteria bacterium | reverse complement strand
GCCCGCCGCCTCCGAGACCAAGCCCGAGCCCGACGTGCGCTACCAGAAGCTGTGGGCGAACTACTCGGCGCAGAAGAAAGCCGACCCGTTCTCGCCCGTGGCGCCGACCGCCATCGAGCGCTCCTTCGCCCTCGGCGCGGAGATCCCCGAGGCGCGCGTGAAGGCCATGCTCACCGAGGTGCTCACGAGCCCGCTCGTCGCCCAGGTGGGCGCCCAGATCCAGAAGCGGGTGGGGCGCCCGCTCGAGCCCGCCGACCTCTGGTACAACGGCTTCCTCCCCCGCGGTTCGATCCCCGAGACCGAGCTCGACGCGAAGTGCCGGGCGAAGTACCCGACCGCGGCCGCGTACCAGAAGAGCCTGCCCGTCATCCTCGGCAAGCTCGGCTTCACGCCCGCCCGGGCGAAGTACCTGGCCGCCCGCATCGACGTCGATCCGGCGCGCGGCTCGGGGCACGCCATGGGGGCGGCCCGCCGCCAGGACAAGCCCCACCTCCGCACGCGCGTGGGCAAGAACGGCATGGACTACAAGGGCTTCAACATCGCGGTCCACGAGCTGGGGCACAACGTCGAGCAGGTCTTCTCGCTCAACGCCGTCGACCACACCCTGCTGCAAGGGGTCCCCAACACGGCCTTCACCGAGGCCATCGCCTTCGTCTTCCAGGCACGCGACCTCGAGGTGCTGGGCCTGGCGAAGCCCGACGCCACCTCGGAGCGGCTCCACACGCTCAACACCTTCTGGATGACCTACGAGATCGCCGGCGTCGCGCTCGTCGACATGGCGATCTGGCACTGGATGTACGACCACCCCAAGGCGACGCCGGCCGAGGTGCGCGCGGCCACGCTGCGCATCGCCCGCGACGTCTGGAACCGGTACTACGCGCCGGTCTTCGGGCAGCGGGACGTCACGCTCCTGGGCATCTACTCGCACATCATCAACGCCCAGCTTTACCTGCCCGACTACCCGATCGGTCACCTGATCGCCTACCAGATCGAGGAGCACCTGAAGGGGAAGGGGCCGAAGGCGTTCGGCGTCGAGGTGGAGCGCATGACCAGCTACGGCAGCCTCACCCCGGACGCGTGGATGCAGCACGCCACCGGGCAGCCGGTCTCCGCGGGCCCGCTGCTCAAGGCCGCGGCCGGGGCGGTCTCCTGGGCCGAGACGGGCGGGAAGCGGTAGCGGTCGGTCAGGCCCGGGTGTCGGTCACCGTTCTGCGCACGGCCTCGGCCTGCTCGATGCGCGGCTCCCAGTCGAAGGCCGCGCGGAGGGCCGCGTCCGAGATGATGCAGGGGTGCTTGAAGAAGTTGACGAGATACGGCGGCAGCGCGGGCGCGAAGCGGCCCGCGACGGCCAGGTAGGCCGCGGCGAGGCTCGACGGGAGGGGCAACGCGCGCCCCCCGGCGATGGCGACGGCCTCGCGCCAGGGGAGGGCGCCGACGCCGGTCACGTTGAAGACGCCGACCGCGTCGTGCTCGGTGACCGTGAGCACCGCGTCGCAGAGGTCGTCGGCGTGGATGAACTGCACCATCGGGTCGAAGCCGAGCATCACCGGGATGACCCGCTGCCGGAGGAAGCCGCTGATGGCGTTGTGGAGATGCGCCCCGACGACGTTGCTGGGGCGGAGCAGGACCGTCCGCACCTCCGGGTGGCGGTAGACCCAGTGCAGCGCCAGGTTGTCGAGCTGGATCGCATCCGCGATCTGCGGGAAGTCCCCGCCGGCGCGCAGCGGGTCGTCCTCGCCGATGGGGATGTGGTTCTGCGGGTGGGCGCCGTAGATGTGGAAGGTGGACAGGACCACCAGCCGCCGCGCCCCGTAGCGCACGGCGAGGTCCATGACCTTCTGGCTGCCGACGACGTTGAGGTCGAAGCGCTTGCCCGCCTGCTCCTTGAGGTTGCCGACGCGGCCGAGGTGCAGCACGTGGCTCGGCTGGTGGCGGCGGAAGATGTCCTCGACCTTGGTCTTGTTGTAGTTGGCCTGGTAGACGGTGGCCGGGTAGTCGAGCGGGCGCGTGGTGGGGCGGTAGTCGACCCCCACCACGCCGAAGCCGCGGAGCTGGAGCTCGCGGCCGACGTCGCGGGCGAGGCCCCCGGCGATTCCGGTGATCAGCGCGACCTTGGCCGGCATGTCAGTCGCGTGGGAACCCGGCGGGCTCCGCCCGGCGGGTCCCATCGCGGGAGGGGGTGGGAACCCGCCAAGGGTTCCCATGTCAGAAGACCCCCGGGCGCTTCGCGAGCCCCTCGTCGATCATGGACTGCACGCGGTCCTTGACCACCCTCACCTTGGCGTCGATGGCCTCGTCCTCGTCGTCGAACGGGCCCTCGAACCGCATCGGCTCGCCGAAGGTGACGTAGAAGCGCGTGGGCAGCGGCACGTAGGCGAGCGGCCCGAGCAGCGGCAAGAACGGCGAGATCGGGAAGTAGGGCGTGTGCAGGAAGCGCGCCAGCGGCTTGACGTCGGTGAGGCTGATGATCGACTCCTCCGCGCCCACGACCGATACGGGCACGATCCGGGAGCCCGTCTGCAGGGCGAGCCGCATGAAGCCGCGGCCGAAGTCGACCAGGCGGTAGCGGTGGCTCCACACCTTGCCGCTGCCGCGCGCGCCCTCGGGGAAGACGAGGATGGCGTTCTCCGCCTCGAGGAGGTTGCGGCACGTGAGCGGGTCGCCGGTCACGACGCCGGCGCGGCTGAGCGCGACGTTGAGGAAGGGGAGGGTGGGGAACCAGCGCTCCGCCATGGGGCGCACCAGGCGCGGCGGCTGCGCCTGGAGCAGGCAGGCCACGGCGACGACCAGGCCGTCGAACGGGAGCTGGCCCGAGTGGTTCGGGACGATGAGCACGCGGCCGGAAGGCACGTTCTCGATCCCTTCGATCACCGGGCGGAAGTAGCGGTACGCCCGGTAGCCGAGGGAGTAGAGGAGCTTGGACTGCTCGGGGCTGAATCCCCACTGATCGTAGCCGGTCACGCCGGTGGGGATGGCGTCGATCGCGCGGGCGATCTCGGGCACCTCCGCCACCGTCCCCAGCAGGTCGCGTAGCATGCGTGCCTCCCCTCTCGCGCGGCGGCCCCGCGGCCCGCGCGGCAGGCGCTCAGCCGGTCCGGCCGGGCCGCTCCCACGCCCACCAGTAGTGGGGCTCGAGCGCCACCGCGAAGTCGGTGATGCACGACTCGCAGACGAACACCCGCGGCCCCGACACCAGGCCCCGCACCAGTGCGCGCGGGCGGTGGCAGAACGAGCATGCGAAGTCGCCGCCGGCCGGCGGCAGCGGGAGCGTGGGCGCGGGCGTCGGGACTACCTGTGGTCCGGGGGCCTGGGCCACGTCGGCCGGCGCCCGCGCACGCGCGAAGCAGCTGGTGCAGGAAGCGACCAGCGACGAGGCCGGCCGCGGCTGCTTGCAGGCCGGGCACTCGGTCGTCGCTTTCGGCGCCAGCCACTGCTCGCCGGCGGCCGTCGGCGCGGGGACCGCGAGGAGCGTGCGGCCGGGCCTCTCCGGGGCGGCCGGCGGCTTCTCCGGGGTCCCGAACGGGTTCATCTCGAGGGTCTGGTGGATCATCGCGTCGTCGATCGGCGTGCCATCGGCGAGCGTGACCACCGGGTCGGGCTCCGCCTCGCCGGGCGCCCCCGACGGCGCGGCCGTGGGGGGCGCGGGCGCTGCGGGCGGGACGGTGGCCGCGACGCCCGCGGCCGCCTCGAGGCGCCGCTCGGCCACGATGTCGCAGCACAGGTCGAGGCACTGGTCGCAGAGGCGGACCGGGTCGCCGTACAGCTCGGGGCCCACGAACATGGCGCGCAGGTCGGGGCTCTCGGCCGAGCAGAAGGAGCAGGGCCCCAGGCGCGGGTCGCGGGGCGGCAGGGCGGCCGGGCCCTTCTGCAGCTGGCGACGGGCCGCGGCCGCACACCCGCCGCACATGGTGAGCGACGGGTCGGCGCTGCCGCAGACCTGACACGGGGTACCGGCTTTCGGCGTGGATGGGCTCATGGTCGCTTGCGCTGCGGTCCGGCGGGACCGGCGTCGGGGCGCGGCTCCGCCGCCGGGACCAGCCGGGGCCGCAGGAAGCCAGCGAGGTGGAGGCGCACCCCCTTCGGCTCGAAGCTGGGCAGCGCCGTCAGCGCGTCCGGCTGCAGCTCCACGGCGAAGCCGTCGCGCGTGAGGCGCTGGCCGCGGAGCTTCTCCACCGCCCCGTCGAGCTGCGCCTGCAGCTTGATCTCGAGCTTGCGGATCTCGTCCCCCTTGAGGGCCGCCTCCACGCGGTGCCGCATGCGCTCGTCGAAGCAGCCCGAGTCGCTCGGCTTGACCTCGATGAGCTGGATGGTGCCCAGGTGCAGCGTGCCCCCGGTCAGCGCGCCGCGGCCGGCAAAGGAGAGGTGCCCCTTGCCGCCGCCCTTGAGCGCGCCGCGCTTCCACTCGTAGGCGTACGCGGCCTTGACGAGGAGCGTCCCGCCGGGGCCCTGCGCGGCCTTCAGCTCCGACAGCCACAGGGGGTCCTCGCCCTGCTTGCTGACCAGCACGCGACCGAGGGCCGCGAGCTGCTGGTTCACGAGGTCGTAGGGGACCAGCACCTCGGCCTCGGCCTGCACGGTGATGGCCGCCGGCGTCACGGCGATCTTCTCGAGGTGGGGCGCGAAGGTGACCTCGCCGCCCGCGGCCGGCACGCGGAAGCTCGCGGGGATGGCGTCGACCAGGGGCCGCGCCAGGCGATCGCCGAGCCACTGCTGGAGCCGCGCGCGCGCCTCGCCCTCCCGCCGGGTCCACTCGCGCTCGAGCGCGCCGATGGTCTCGCGCTGCGCCATCTCACCGATGTCGTAGCCGAGGAAGCTCCCGCGGTAGCAGGACTGCTTCACGTAGGCCCCGCCGAGAGGGAGCTTTAGGCCCACGTCGCCGTCGAGCCGGCCGCGCAGCTCACGATCGCGCCACTCGATCACGAAGCCGGCGTCGATCCGCAGCGGCGTCGGGTGGTTGATGCCCACCTCGACGCCTTCGCACCGCTCCGGCACCTTCACCAGCGGGAGCTTCGTCGGCTGGCCGCACCGGTCGAGGAGCTTCACCAGGGTGGTGGCGTTCGCCTTGAGGCCGCCGAGGTCGAAGTGCGCCTGCAGGCGGCCGTCGCCGAGCTCCACCCTGGCTGCCTGGAGCGCGAGCTCGTACGTCGTGTTCTCGGCCTTGATGCTGAACCCCAGCCCCTTGGCGAGCACGCCGCAGTCGGGCTTGTCCTTGGGGCACTTCTGGTTGGCCCAGAGGAGCTTCCGGCTGTCCGTCTCGCGGGCCTGTCCGTCGCACGGCGCGTTCCCCTGCCGGATCATCGAGCAGGAGGAGAGGAGCGAGTACTCCTTGCACGGGTCGCAGTCGCCGAAGGCGGGCGCGCGGCACCCCGAGCCCAGCTTCCGCGTGTAGAGCGGCACCGTCAGCGGGCCGCGGAACTTCGGCTGCCGCCGGGTCACCTCGTCGAGGAGCGCCTTCACCGTGGGGGCGTCGATGACCACGCGTAGGGGGTCGTGGGCGGGCAGCGGCTCGGGCTGGGGCAGCTTGTCGGCCTTGTACTCGCCCGACGACCACCAGCAACAGCTCGACGAGCAGCCGACGGCGAGCAGCACCCCGGCGGCGAGCACGGAGGCGCGCAGCAGGGCGGGGCGGCCGCGGGGCCTGGCGGGGGCGGGCACGGAGGGAAGCGTAACCGGCACCCCGGCCCGAGGGCAAGTGCTACGGCTGCGGTTGCGGTTGCGGCTGCGGCTGCGGCTCCGGCTGCGGCTGCGGCGTCGGCTGCGGCAGCGGTTGCGGTTGCGGCTGCGGCTGCGCTTGCGGGCGCGGCCGCGGCTGCGGTTGCCGTTACCGCCGCGGATGCGTGAGCCGCCACGTCATGGCGAGCACGCGGTCGAGGAGCGCCCGCGCCTCGGCGAGCCCGGCCTCGTCGAGGTAGCCCCACGCGACCGCGACGCGCAGCGCGACGCCGACCTCGGCCGCGCTGCCGGCCGCGATGCGGAAGTGCTGCAGCCGGTCTTGCCCGCCGCGGCGCTGCCCCTCGCCGAGGTTGAGCGCCACGCTGCTGGCCGCGCGGCGCGCCTGCGAGGCCAGGTCGCGGTCGTGCTGCTGGACCCGCCCGAGCGGCTCGCGGAGCGCGGCCACGAGCCGG
>JACRCY010000096.1 GCA_016218785.1 Deltaproteobacteria bacterium | reverse complement strand
GAGAGTTCGCGCAGCGCGCGGCGCCCGTCCACGCCCATGCGCTTCAGCACCACGGAGATCGCGGCCCAGGCCTCAGCTCGGCTGGGAGCACGCTCCAACCGCCACCGGGGTGGGTCCCGATCTGTTGGCCCTGCCACCCCGGCACGGCGGCCGCCATTGACGCCGATCCGACGTTGCGGTCTACTGCCACCATGAAGGTCGCGACGACCCTGTGGCGCCTGGCGCGGCTCGGCTTCTTCGTCGGCTGGGGCGTCGCCTCGGTCGCGGTGGCCGCGTGCGGCGGTCGCCCCTCGGGGCCGGTCGAGCATCACGACGCGGCGACCGAGGCCGGAGCGCGGGACGCCGGCAGCGAGGCGGCCGCCCGCGACGGCGGCACCGACGCGGGCCCGGTCGACGCGAACGGCTGGGACGTCCCGCTCGAGTAGGCGGCGTGCGCGTCGCCTTCGTGACGCTCGAGGCGCGCGAGGCGCTGGCCTACGGCCTCATGTCGCTGGCCGCGGCGCTGCGGCGCCACGGGCACGTCGTCGAGCTGGTGCAGGGGCGCGACGCCGCGGCCGTGGCCCGCGACCCCCGCGCGGGCTCTGCCGACGTGCTCGCGATGTCGACGACGACCGGCCTGCACCGCGTCTACGTGCGCTGGGCCCACGCCCTGCGCCGCCGCTTCCCCGACAAGGTGCTCGTGCTCGGCGGGCCGCACCCCACCTTCTTCCCCGAGGTCATCGCCCAGGCCCCGCTCGACGGGGTGTGCGTCGGCGAAGGGGAGGAGTCGTTCCCCGACTTCCTGGGGTGGCTCGGCGCGGGCGGCACGCCGCCCGACGGCTGGTGGATCCGCCGGGACCGTGGGCGGGGCGCCGTCGAGCGCGGCCGGCCGCGGCCGCCGATCCTCGACCTCGACACGTTGCCGACGCCGGCCTACGACCTCTTCCACGACGCGAAGCCGGAGTACGCGCGCACCCCCCAGAAGGCCTTCCTCGCCACCCGCGGGTGCCCGTACCGCTGCACCTACTGCTTCAACCGGACCCTCAACGAGCGCTACCGCCCCTACGGCCGCCTCGTGCGGACGCGGGATCCCGACGCCGTCGTGGACGACGTGCTGCACGTGCGCCGCCGCTGGGGCGTGCGCCTCGTGTGGTTCCTGGACGCCAACTTCGTGGCCGACCGGCGCTGGCTCGAGGCCTTCGCCGCGACCTACCGCCGCCGCGTCGGCCTCCCCTTCATGTGCAAGCTTCGCCCGGAGCGCGCCAGCGAGCGGCTGGTGCGCACCCTCGTCGAGGCCAACTGCACCGCCGTGGGCGTCGGCATCGAATCGGGCACGGAGCGGCTGCGGCGCGAGTGGCTCGGCCGCCCGGCGACCGACGCGGAGATCCTCGAGGGGTGCCAGCGCCTGAAGCGGTTCGGCCTGCGCGTCCTGTCGTTCAGCATGCTCGGCATCCCCACCGAGACCCTCGACGAGGCGCTGCGCACGGTTGCCTTCAACGTGGCGTGCGGCGTGGACTTCGGCGCGGCCACGATCCTCCAGCCCTACCCCGCCACCGCCATCGCCGAGCGCGCCATCGCGGCGGGGCTGTTCGACGGCGACTTCGACCGGCTCGACTACTCGTACTTCGGCGAGTCGCCCTTCGCGTTCCCCGACGCCCGCGCCCGCCACCGGATCACCAACCTCCAGCGCCTCTTCAGCTACGCGGTGGAGTTCCCGGAGGTGCGACGGCGCCTGCGCTGGCTCATCGACCGGCCGCCGAGCACTCTCTTCCGCCACCTCTTCGAGGTCCGGCACGGGTTCGCCATCCGCCACACCTTCTACGAGGCGGACACGCGCTTCCCGTACCGCCACGCGGGGACCTTCGGCCACCTCGCCGCCGCGTGCCGCGACCTCGGGCTGGCCCCGTCGCCCGCGGCGAGTTGACGGCTCCGGCCGCGAGGTACGCGGAGTTTGTAAGGCGCCCTCGAGTCGATCTAGTATGCGGGGCGCAGCGCGGACTCCCCCGAACGGGTCCACAGGAGGGCGCAGATGCTCCCGCGTATGGTGCTCCTCGTCGTCGCCACGCTCGTCATGCTCGGATCGGCCACGGCAGCGCCGACGGCCGCCTCGCCGGACCCGCCCGGGGCGGTGCCGACGCCAAGGCCCGCGCCCATGTCCGACCCGGCGCCCGCGCCCGACCCCTCGCCCATGCCCGTGCCCACGCCCGCGGGGCCGCCGGTCGTCAAGCCCGTGCCCACGCAGGGAGACAAGGTGCCGGACGAGGCCATCCCGATCGAGGACGGGCACAAGACCTACCGTCACAAGCACTGCGTGAGCTGGCTGCGCTGGTCCGGTCAGCTCGCCGACATCGCGCAAGAGCGCGTCGACGCCATCGCCAAGGCCTGCAAGTTCAAGCCCGGCGACCACTCCTACGGCGAGAACCTCTGGTCGGGCACCGCGGGCAAGTTCGAGACCAAGAAGGTGGTCGACTCCTGGTACTCCGAGGGGCGCCGCTACAGCTACAAGCGCGCCGCCTACACGAGGGGGGCCGCCCGCTTCACGCAGATGGTGTGGAAGGGCTCCAACCGGTACGGGTGCGCCACGTCGACCTGCAAGCGCACGACCTACTGGATCTGCCTGTACGACCCGGCCGGCAACGTCGACGGCGAGTTCGAGGCCAACGTGAAGTCGCCGAGCGAGTGCAAGGACCAGGACAAGTAGCCGGCTCCTGGGCGCGCGCGGTCGCCGTCTACGACGCGAACACCAGCCGGCCGAAGCGCGGGGCGTAGTGGAAGCTCCCCTTGCCGAGGATGGGGGACCAGGCGAGCGAGTCGCGCTGCCCGTCGCGGAAGCTGTAGACGTTCGCCCGCCAGACGTCGCCTGGCCGCGGCGGGACGGCGACGCGCGCCGGCGCGCAGGAGGCCGCCGAGGACCTCCTCGGCAGCGGCCGAGCCACGAACGGGCAGTCCCTCCCCGGGCCGGATGCGACCGTCGTTGACGCCCGCGGCCGATGACCGCCGGTCGTGGGCGACCGGCACGGCTTGGATGCCGGAGCGGCGTAGCGCCGTTTGACTCTCCGTCGGCGGGTGATATAGTGCCGCCCCCGAGGCTGCCGTGGACTCCAAGGTCGACTACAAGGCTACGCTGAACCTCCCCAAGACCGACTTCCCGATGGCTGGCAACCTGGCCAGGCGGGAGCCCGAGATCCTCGCGGAGTGGCAGAAGCAGGGCATCTACGAGCGGGTGCTCAAGGCGCACGAGCGCGATCCGGTCTTCGTGCTGCACGACGGCCCCCCGTACGCCAACGGCCACATCCACTACGGCCACATCCTCAACAAGATCCTCAAGGACCTCGTGGTCAAGTCCCGCACCATGGAGGGGCACCGCGTGCCCTACGTGCCCGGCTGGGACTGCCACGGCCTGCCGATCGAGCTGGCCGTCGACCGCGAGCTGGGACCGAAGAAGGCCGGGATGTCGAAGGCCGAGGTGCGGCGCGAGTGCGACGCCTACGCGCGGCGGTTCATGGCGAGCCAGCGCGAGGAGTTCCAGCGCCTCGGCGTCTTCGGCGACTGGGAGCGCCCCTACCTCACCCTCGACCACTCCTACGAGGAGTCGGTCGTGCGCGCGCTCGCGACGTTCGCGCGTGACGGCTACCTGTACCGTGGCAAGAAGCCGGTCTACTGGTGCGCCCACTGCCGCACCGCCCTCGCCGAGGCCGAGGTCGAGTACCAGGACCACGCCTCGCCGTCGATCTACGTGCGCTTCCCCCTCGAGGGGGACCCGGCCGAGATCGATCCGGCGCTCGCCGGCGCGCGCGCGTCGGTCGTCATCTGGACCACCACCCCGTGGACGCTGCCGACCAACCTCGCGGTCGTGCTCCACCCGACCTTCGTCTACGTGGCGGTGCCGGTGGCCCTCGCCGACGGCACCGAGCACCTGCCAGAGTACCTGATCGTCGCCAAGGAGCTGGCCCACAGGTTCCTCGCGGCGTGCCACCTCACGAGCGACCCGTCCGGGTGGATCGAGCTCCCGCCCGAGAAGAGCGCCCTCCTCCGCGGCCGCCGCTACCAGAACCCCGTCGGCCGGACGCCCAAGGAGCCCGACTTCCGCGTCGGCTTCGCCGCGCACGTCACCCTCGCGCAGGGGACGGGCCTCGTGCACACCGCGCCGGGCCACGGCATGGAGGACTACCTCTACGGCCAGGAGCACGGCCTGGACGTCTACGCTCCCGTGGACGACGCCGGCTGCTACACGGCCGACGTGCCGCGCTGGCAGGGGCGCAACGTCCACGAGGTCAACACCGACATCGTGAGCGCGCTGCACGCCTCGGGCCACCTGCTCTCCGACCCGAAGGACACCATCACCCACTCGTACCCGCACTGCTGGCGCTGCAAGCAGCCCATCGTCTTCCGCGCGACGCCGCAGTGGTTCATCGCGCTCGACCACGCCGGGCTGCGGAAGCGCTCCCTCGAGGAGATCGACCGCACCCGCTGGATCCCGCCGTGGGGCCGCAACCGCATCTTCGGCATGATCGAGCACCGCGTCGACTGGTGCCTCTCGCGCCAGCGCGTCTGGGGCGTGCCCATCCCGTGCTTCTACTGCGACGACTGCGGCGCCACCCTGGTCGACGCACACGTGATGGAGCACGTGGCCGAGATCTTCGCCGAGTCGGGCTCGTCCGCGTGGTTCGACCGCCCCGCCGAGGCCCTGCTGCCGCCCGGCACGCGCTGTCAGTGCGGCTCGCAGAAGCTGCGCAAGGAGGAGGACATCGTCGACGTCTGGTTCGAGTCGGGGGTGTCGTGGGCGGCCGTCTGCGAGGGGCGGAAGGACCACGGCGTCCCGGTCGACCTCTACCTCGAGGGGAGCGACCAGCACCGCGGCTGGTTCCACTCGGCGCTGCTGACCGGCGTCGGGACCCGCGACCGCGCGCCCTACAAGGCGGTGCTGACGCACGGCTTCGTGCTCGACGAGCAGGGGCGGCCGTACTCCAAGACCGAGATCGAGAAGGCGCGCCGCGAGGGGCGCACGATCGAGTACCTTCCGCCCGAGGAGATCATCAAGAAGCAGGGCGCGGAGCTGCTGCGTCTCTGGGTGGCCTCCGAGGACTACCGCAACGACGTCGTCTACTCGCAGAACATCCTCGACCAGCTCGGCGAGTCGTACCGCAAGATCCGCAACACCGTGCGCTTCGTCCTCGGGAACCTCTTCGACTTCGACCCGGCGAAGCACGCCGTGGCCGTCGCCGACCTGCAGCCGCTCGACCGCTACTTCATGGGCAAGCTCGGCCGCCTCTGCGACCGGCTGCGCACCGCCTACGAGGAGTACGAGTTCCACCTCGTCTTCCGCGCCCTCATCGACTACTGCGCGGTCGACCTCTCGGCCTACTACTTCGACATCCTCAAGGACCGCCTCTACTGCGACGCGCCCACCGCGGCCACGCGCCGTAGCGCCCAGACGGTGCTCTACGAGACCGCGCGCAGCCTGGCGACCCTGATGGCGCCCATCTTCGCCTTCACCGCCGAGGATGTGTGGCGGCACCTGCCGAGGCGCAAGGGGGACCCCGAGAGCGTCCACCAGGCGCGCTTCTCCGCGCCGCCCGACGTGCCTGCCGGCGAGCTCGAGGAGGAGATGCCGGTGCTGGAGCGCCTCCGCGAGGCCACCCAGAAGGCGCTCGAGGAGTTCCGCGCGCAGAAGAACAAGACGATCGACGCGCACGTGTGGCTCACGCTGCCGATGGCCGAGCACCTCGTGGCGGTCAAGCACGAGGAGGCGCTCGCGGACTACCTCGTGGTCGCGCGCGTGGACCTGCAGGTCGGCGACGAGCGGCGCACGCTGGTGCGCCGCGCCGAGGCCGAGCGCTGTCCACGCTGCTGGAAGCGCGTGGTGGCGCGCGACGGCGACCTGTGCCCGCGCTGCGCGGCGGCCACGACTCCGGCCAGGGCACCGGGAGGCACGACCGGGTGAGCGCGAAGGTCCGTCTCTTCGTCCTCGTCATCATCGCCAGCCTGGCGCTCGACTTCGGCACGAAGGTCGCGGTGCGCCGCACGCTGGCGCCCGACGCGAGCGCGAAGCAGGCCTACCGGACCACCTACCGCCCCGGCCTCGACCCCTGGTGCCAGCTCTCCCAGAGGCAGATCCGCGTCGTCGAGGGGTTCTTCGACATCTGCTACTCCGAGAACACGGGCGTCGCCTTCGGCCTGGGCAAGAAGGTGCCGTGGGGCGTGTGGGTCGGCGTGGGGGTCTTGGCCCTCGGCCTCATCCTCACCTTCCTGCGCCAGGCGCGGGACGACCAGCGCCTGCTCGTGTTCTCCCTGGCCCTCGTGGGCAGCGGCGCCATCGGCAACATCGCCGACCGGGCCCGCTTCGGTTACGTGACCGACTTCGTGGTGTGGCGCTGGCACGAGCACACCTGGCCGACCTTCAACGTGGCCGACGCCGCCCTGGTGGTGGGCGTCATCCTCATGTTCCTGACCATGGGGAAGAAGCGCGACGAGGCGGGCGAAGACGAGAAGGCCGAGAGGGGCGGGGACTCGCCGCGCGCGAAGCGCGGCCGCAGGAAGGCGCGCTAGCGCCGTACTCGCGCCCACGCGGAGCGCCGGAAGGCGCGAGCCGGCGCGCGAGGCGCGCCGCGGGGGAGCGGGGACCCCGGCGGGCTTTGCCCGACGGGGCGTCGCCAGTCGGCAGGGCCCCCTCGTGGGACAGGTGGCGCCGCAGGAAGGCGGCGATGCGCAGGTGCTCCTGGGCGACCACGGCCGGGTCGGCCGGCAAGTGGGTGTGGCCCACGAGCGGCAGGAACTCGAACGGCGCACCCGCCTTGAAGAGGACCTCGACCAGCTTCAGCGAGTGGTCGAAGTACACGTTGTCGTCCGCGGTCCCGTGGATGATCAGGAGCGGGCGCTTGATGGCGGCGGCGTGTCCGAGCGCCGAGCCGTCGCGGTAACCGGCCGGGTTGTCGGCGGGCAGGCCGAGGTAGCGCTCCGTATAGTGGGTGTCGTACTCGAGCCAGTCGGCCACGGGCGCGCCCGCCACCGCCGCGCGGTAGACGTCGCCACTCCGGGCCACGCCGAGGGCCGCCAGGTGGCCGCCGAAGGACCAGCCCATGATCGCCACGCGGTCAAGGTCCAGCTCCGGGTAGCGCGCGCCGAGCGCACGCAGCGCGGCCACCTGGTCGCGCAGCGGGACGTCGGCGAGGCTGCCGCGGATGGCCCGTTCCCACTCGCGGCCGCGGGTAGGACCACGGCTGCGGGGGCTGGCGCGGCGCCGAGGGCTCGGCGATGAAGCGCCGCTCGACGCCGCGGCTGTCGGTCTCCTGGTACACCACGCGCATGGAGTCTGGCGACCACCAGTAGCCGGTGTGGCGCCCCATCTCCTCCTGCGCCACGAACTCCGCCTCGGCGTGCGGCACCGCCCCGGTGCCGCCGCGGGTGACCGCGAACACCCGCGCGGTTCGCAGGTCACAGGCGTGGAGGTCGTGGTCGCGCACGAAGGAGACGTGACGCCCGTCCGGCGAGAAGCGCGAGTCGGTGGCGCCCTCCGTGCCGGCGAGGCGCCGGCTGCGGCCGGTGGCGACGTCCACCAGGTGGAGCGCGCCGCCGAGGGGCACGAGCGCCTGGCTGCCGTCGCGTGCGACCGTGAACGTCGCGATGCCGCGGTCGAGGATCCGCTGTCGCTCGCGCCGCGCCTTCTCCTCGGCGGAGATCCGCTCCTCGGCTCCGCCCAGCAGCGTGCGCGCCGCGGCCAGCAGCCGCGTCTTCCCGGTGCCGAGGTCGAAGGCCCACAGGTCCTGCGCGCGCCCCTTCGCCGTCCCCCGGAGGAACAGGACCGTGCGGCCGTCCCGGGTCACCTCGAACGCGCGCGGCTCCCCGTTGGTCCAGGTCCGCGTCTCGGCCATCTCGAGGGCGATCGCGGCGAAGCGCGGCGCCGTCCCGGAGCCGGTCGCCGGCGTTGCCGGCCCGACCGCCGCCGGCGCGCGCGCGGGCGTGGCCGCCGTCGCAGCACCACCGGCGGGGCACGGCGTCGTGGCGCCGCACGCGCCGAGCAAGACGTCGAGGAGCACCGCGCCCGCGCAGCCGCGGAGCCCGCCTCGCATGGCCGCTCCGAGCCCGACCCGGCCGCGCGGTCGTCGCCCTCGCCGCCGCTGCCCGCACCG
This sequence comes from Deltaproteobacteria bacterium, assembly GCA_016218785.1. GTDB lineage: Bacteria > Myxococcota_A > Polyangia > JACRCY01 > JACRCY01 > JACRCY01. The sequence continues at coordinate 1,574 of JACRCY010000096.1, read as the reverse complement.
CCATCGGCCGGCTCGGCGCCCACCGCGAGGGACAGCGCCCGGCGCGCGACCACCATCCCCTGCGCCGCGTACCTGAGCAGCTGATAGAGGGGGTTGCGGTGCGGGTGGTCGTGCGGGAGCGCCCCGAGCGGGACGTCGATGACGAGCACGCCGGCGTCGCTCACCCTGCCGTAGTCCAGGCTCACCTCGCCGAGGATCGCGCGCATGGGATCGTTCGTGGCCAGGACCTCGGCGCTGAAGCGCTGGATGCCGCGCTCCACCGCGGCGGCCACCAGCCGGTGGAACAGGATGCGGCCCAGCCCCTTGCCTTGCATGTCGTCGATGACCGCGACCGCGGGCTCGGCCACCTCGCCGTCGAGGCTCACGAAGCGGGTCACGCCGATGCCCTGCTGGCGGCCTGCCTCGTCCCGGCACAGCGCCCCGAGCGCGAAATGGCGGACGCCGTCGACCTCGGTCAGGTAGCGGAGGTCAGCCTCGCTGAGCCCGGCTTTCTCGGTGAAGAAGCGGCGGTAGCGGGATTCGGGCGAGAGCCGGTCGAAGCCCTCGAGGAGCAGCCCCTTGTCCGACGGCCGCACGCACCGCAGCCGGACCGCGGTCCCGTCGGACAGGGTCACGTCTTCCTTGTAGCCCTGGTCGAACCGCATACCGGCCATGATACCGCGCCCGGAGCACTCACGCCCCGGTCCCGGACCCGCCGTCAGGATTCGGCCGCGCGGAGGCTGGCCAGGAACTCGAGGGGGGTCATCACCGGCAGGCTGGCCCGGGCGAAACCCCTGCGATCACGGGTCACGATCGCGGACACGTCCGCCGCGCGCGCGGCCTCGTGGAGAACGGCATCCTCGTAGTCGGCGACGTCGAGCTCCATCGCCTGCCGCAGGACCTCGCTGTCGACGGGCGCCACCTCGAAGAGGGTCAGCAACTCGCGGAGGTGCCGCTTCGCGCGGGCCCGGCCGACCGCCTTGGTGGCCAGGTAGTGGATCGTGGTGACGGTGGTGGCTCCGACATACCCCTCGAACGCGCCGCGCTCGACGAGGTCGAACAACTGCGCCGCCGCGGCGGCATGCGGGGCGCGCGCCAGGAGCACGTCCAGCACGATGTTAGTGTCGAAGAGGACCCTCATCGGTGCTTCGCCGCGAGGTGCCGCCGATAGTCACCCTCGCTCACCTTCCGTCCGGTCAGGGCCCCGAGGAGCGTCCGCACCCGCGGACTCAGGTCGCGGTCGCCTCTGCCCTGGACCGCGGCGATGACCGCGAAGTAGTCGCCCACCAGTCGGGAAATGGACTTCCCCGATCGAGCGGAGTACCGCTTCGCCCCGCGAATGAGCCTTTCCTCGAGTCTGAGCGTCAGCTTCGTGTGCATGCCCGATCCCCTACGCCGTACATATCTCATCATGAATATACGTCACGGAGCGCCGCCGGTCAATCGGCGCCCTGCCCAGGGCCTCGGACAAAGTCGCGAGCGGTCCCGCCATGGCGTCCAGCTACACCGGCCAGGTACTGCCGGCCGGGCCGCCACGGGCGGCTCGACGGTGGCCCGGCGCTGGAAAACGCGGTCGGCGGGCAGGCCTCGGCGCT
>JACRCY010000083.1 GCA_016218785.1 Deltaproteobacteria bacterium | reverse complement strand
GCGGCCACGAGCCGGACTGCGGTGTCGAGTGCGTCGAAGCCCATGTGCAACCTCCCATCCAAGGCGGCCCGAACGCGGGCCCTCGAACCCCCCCGGCGCAAGCGGCGTGACGACGCGCCGCCGACAGGCGCAGGCGTGGCCCCCGCCGGCTCAGCGCGTCGGCGCGCCGGTTGCGCCCCAAGGGAGAGGGCCCGCGGGCGGGATGAGTGCACCATTCAGGAGGTCGCCGGCGGCGCATCCCTCAGGGGAATCCTCTTGGACCTCGGCTTCCGCGCCGAGGATGCCGTGCTGGCGGAGACCGTTGTCTTCGTCGAAGGCGAGTCGGACCGGCGGGCGGTAGAGGGCGTGGTGGGCTGGCTGAGCGAGGAGGACACGGTACGGGGTGGAACCCTCGTAGCGTCGCTCGGCGGCTGCGGAGTTGTATGGGGGACAAGGCGGGACACGCTCCGGCGCCAGATTGACATGTTCCAGCAGGTGGCTCCCTACACTTCGGCCGTGGTCCTGTTGGACTCGGATGGTCGGCCCAGCGAGGAGTTGGACGAGTGTCGGCGGGCGTTCCAGCCTCTCGGTGTGCCGGTTACGTTCCTCGAACGACGCGAGCTCGAGGACTACTGGCTCGAGGCTCCGGCCGTCCACGCGGTGATCGAACAGGCCGCCCTCGACGCGGCCGAGGGGGGCAGTCCATTCCCTGCGCCGAACCTCGACGAAGTGGCGACCGCACTCGGCGCGCTACGCCAGGAGAAGCAGGGGAAGAAGGGCTCCGACCTCCTGGCGGAGCTCTTCTTTCGCCTGTCCAGGTGCACCTACCCGAAGATCCGCGGAGCGCAGACGGCAATCGCGAAACTCCGGGAGCTCTCGCCGGCGTCGGCCGAGCAACTCAAGGAGGAGGTCAGTCGGGCCCTGGGGGCGGCTCGTCGACGAGGTGCATAGGGTGCCGCAGTGCTCCGAATGCGGCAGCCCGCGGATGCGCGTGTTCAGCGCCCCTCGGCGGCTTTCCGGATCACCGCCGGCACGTCGCTCACCTGCTTGACGACTGCATAGCGCCACGTGCCGAAGTGCCCGTCGGCGTTGACCGCGTCGACCCACCTCTTGGCGCCAGCGCACTTGGCATCCTCGGTGGGGTCGAAGCCCTTGGTCTCGAGGATGAGGTGGAGCGGCGGCTGTGAGCGGAGTCGGATGATGAAGTCCGGCTGGTAGTCGTGCATCTGGCCGTTGTCGAAGTACGGGATCGCGAAGCCGAGGCCCGCGTTCTTGACGAAGGCCTCCACCTGCGGGTGCTTGTCGATGTGGTAGGCGGCCTGCTGTTCCCACTTGCGCGTATCAGCGACGACGTAGTTCACGTGGCTTCGGAGAACCTCGCGTACGTCCTTGAGCGTCCAGTAGTCCACGTCGGCGGTGGACCCAGGGCCGCGGCTCGACTCGTAGCGCGGAACTTCTTGCGCCTCGCCTGCGGACGTATCGGGTCGGACGGCCGCCAGCAAGTGCTCCACCACCCACCCATAGTAGGGGCTCAGGAATACGTCGAGCGGCATGGCGGGCGGTCGGGCGACGACCTTCTCCCCGAGATAGCGCGTGACGATCCGAGCGAGTTGGGGAAAGAGTGCATGGGGCGGCACCTGGCATTGGCCCTGCGCCAAGACCTCCCTGGTGAGCGTCTGTGCCAGATCGAAGACCAGTTCCTGCATCCGCCGGGCGGTGCGGAACGGATTGAGGGTGATGCTCTCGAGGCGGCCGGGCCCGAGGAGGGAAGGACGGCCGCGGTTGCTCGGCAGTCCGGCCTTGACCTCCACCTCGGGCGGGATGCGACTGGGCTCGATGCGTACGGGCGCGACCGATTCCCAATCGAGGGCTACCCGGTTTCTGATCGCCTGGGTGTACCCCTCCACGCGCGGGAAGCGGATCTCGTACTGCGCTTTCGCGCCGATGGCCCGGACGTGATTGCGCTTCGCCTGCTCGCGGGGTTGCCCCTGCTTCTGCGCCTTGAACGGGGCCACCTGGAACGGGACGCCGAAGACCTGCGCGATCTCCTCGTGCAGCTTGCCGTCGGAGTCAGGGTCGTAGCTCACGCGCCGGAGCGCGCGGCCGACCACCTGCTCGCACAGGAGCTGAGACATGAACGGCCGGAGCCCGATGATGTGCGTGACCGTGTTGCAGTCCCACCCCTCGGTGAGCATGCCGACGCTCACGATGCAGCGCACGTCGCGGCCGGGCGGGTCCAGCGAGCGGTCGCGCTTGCGCGCCAGCTCCTCGAATCCCTCGGGGAAGATGGGGCGTCCCTGGCCGTCGGTGGGCCAGGTGGTCTTGCCGACGGTGTCGAGCACGAGGCGCATCCAGCGCGCGTCGTCGCCCTTCGCTTCTCCGGTGTCCGTCTCCAGCACCACCTTCGAGTCGACCCGGATGGTGTTCTCCCGGCCGTCGCGGTTACGGAAGCCGCCCAGCTTGGAGGGCGCGACCCCGGCTGGAGTCGTTCCTTCCGCGAGCCACTCGTAGACCACCTTCGCGATCGCCGTGTTCTTGCAGACAAGGATGAACACGGGCGGCCGGGGGTCCGTGGCCGCCTGCTCCCACTTCCGCCGCTCCTCGTCCCACAGACCCCCAAGCATCGCGATGGGGGTGTGAGCGTACTTGAGGATGGCCTCGGGCTTGGGGCTGGCACGCTTGCCGCCGCGCTCCGCGGGAGTGAGCTGGGGAATGATCCACTCCCAGACGTTGAAGTACCCGGGCACGGCGGCACCGGTCGTGTCGCGCATGGCGAGCTGGGGGATCTTCACGAGGCCCGATTCGATGGCCTCGATCAGGCCGAAGTCGCTGACCACCCACGGGAACGGACGATTCATCTCCTGCCCGACGCGGCCCAGGTAATACGGCGTCGCCGAAAGGTCGACGCAGAAGTTGATCCCCCGGCGTTTGTTGATGCGATCGAGCCCGTCGATCCAGACGGTCGCCTCTTTGAAGAACTCCTCGGCGTCCTCTTCCTCCTCTTCAACCTCGTCAGGGTCCGGCTCCTCGCGCTTGATCCGGTACGCGTGGTGAGCCTCGTCGTTGAACACAAGGATGTTCTGCTTCCGGCCTACGTCACGGCCCAGCACCCGGTTGACGAATGCGGCGTCGCTCTCGACGTGGCGGACGGTCTCCACGACAACCTTGGTCAGCTCCCCAGCGTTGTCGCGCTCCTCGGACAGCACGGTGAGGAGACCTGCATCGATCTGGCGGTCGAAATCGGCGCGGGTGAGGTAGCGGGAACCGCGTGCGGTAGTGGTCTTGGGGCCGATGATGACTGTCTCGCGCTTGCGGAGGGGCACTCCGGTCTTGAGGACCCGGCCGCTGTGCTCGCCCACGTGGGCGGATTGCAGCTCAAACACGTGCCAGTTCGTGACCAGCACCCGGCCGCGGCCGAGAGAGGGCATGAGGTGACCCGCCACCAGGTCGCGCTTGCGGTAGATGCTGGCCTCGCCGTGCTCGGGCCGCAGCTCCTCGAGGCGGTGGCGAATCGTCACGTTCGGGCACACCACGAGCACGACGTCGGAAAACCGGCCGTCGCTCCGGTCATTCACCTTGTTGAGGATGCTCCACGCTGCGAGCATGCCCATGACCATGGTCTTGCCGGCACCGGTCGCCATCTTGCAGGCATAGCGCCGGAAGGCCCTGCACCCCTCCGCCTGAGCCTGCTCGCCAGGCTCGTCGGGCGGGAGGTTCAGTCCCTGGCGCAGGTCGGCCCGCGCCTCGATGAAAAAGATGACGGTCTCGGCGGCTTCGAGCTGGGCGAAGAAGAGGCGGTGGAGGCGGCCGTCGCGGCGCCACCAGTGCAGCAACTCCAGCGTCGTCCGCGTCGCGCCCGGGTAGCCGGCGTCGCGCCAGGCCTTGACGCGCTCCCGGATCCGGTTGACGAGCTTGAGCTCGATGGCGATGCCCACGTCCTGGCCGCGCTCCTGGCCACGCTGGCTGGGCTCGCGATAGAAGTACATGGCCGGGCGGCGCCCGGACAGGAGCGCCGGCTCCTCGCCCTCCCGGATGAGCCAGTGCTTCTGCGGCTCCTCGAAGGGCGAGTTCTGGATCGGGTCTGGGACCTCGTGATCCCTCATAGCCGGAAGGCCTTCTGGATGGCGTCGAGCTTCTCGCAGACCTCGGGGTGAATTTCCTCCGGCTTCATGAGCGCCGCGATCTCGTGGTACTGCGTGTACGGCAGGCCCTGCAGGCCGGCGGCATCAAGGAGCGGTGGCAGGAGCTTCGTCCGCGCCTTGGTGGTGTTGAGGTACTCATGGTCGCCGAGCGGGTCGCGCACCACAGCGGGCGGGAAGTTGTCCTCGAAGTACTTGCGCATGTCACCAACGGCCCGGTCGGCCGCCGCGCCGACGACCTTCCTGACGTACCGTTCGAGGGCGTCGGGGTGTAGGAGGTAGCTCTCGATCTCGTACCGCCGCCAGCGCAGGCGTTGCAGGCCTTGTCCCGTGATCGCGCTCGAGGCCTTGTCCGGGTGCGCGTCGCCGTCCACCAGCTCGAGGCCAGGGAGGTCATCGCGGACCAGCTTCAGCGTCTCATAGTGATCGCGCGCCTGCAGCCCCTCGGCACCGTCGCGAGACTGCGACACGACCTTCTTCCAGAAGAGCCGTGTGGTGAGAACCTCATGGATCGGGTGGCCCAGAATCGTGGCCCATTCGGTAAGGATGCTCAGGTCGGTCTTGTCTTCGACGTAGAGAACGCCCGGCGCCTCCTGCGCCAGCATGATGTCCTGGTTGGTCAGCGTGCGCATGGCCTCGCGCAGGCGATCGCGCTCGACGCGGTCCCGCAACAGGCGGGGCTGCCCCAACAAGACGCAGAGCTCCTCGGGCGCGACCGAGTCGATGATGGCCTCGGAGTGCGTGGCAATGATGAGCTTCGAGTTCTGCTTGGCGGCGACGGAGCGCAGCTCACCATAGATCGCGTCCTGCAGGATCACATGCAAGTGGGCGTCCGGCTCGTCGAGCAGAAGCACCGATGCAGGGCGCGTGTGCAGGAACGCCAGGAGCATGAGCACCTGCTGGAAGCCGCTGCCGGCGCTGGCGATGTCGAGCGCAGGCCGGGTTCCGACCTGGTACTCGGCGCGAATGTCCGCCATGGAGGCGTCAGGAGGCAGAAGCTCGTAGCCGAACAGCCGGCGGATGCCTTCGGTCAGCGCCGGCCAGGCCGTCTCCGACTGGTGCGCTTCTACGAGGAGGTTGCGGATGATGTCGCCGGGCCGCCCCTGGCCGAGCAACTGGTCCAGCTTGGGGCGCTGGTAGACTGGCTCCGCCGTGCTGATCAACCCCGTCATGGATGGGACGTACACGGTCGGCACGCTCGTGGCTTTCAACGTCGCCGGCAGGATCGTCCTGGTGGGGCGCACGTACACCTGCTCCGTGCTGTCCGCGACGACCTGCATCGTGATGACCCAGCCCTGAGAGCCCTGCACCTCGATCTCAATGGCGCCCCAGTACTCGCGGTCGTTCCACAGCAGCTCGAAGGTGCGGAGCGGAACGGCGGAGAACGCCATCCGGGCAAGGGGTGCGCGCGGGTACCCGCCGCCGTGGCGCTGGAAGTCATTGAGTTCCTTCCACCGATTGAGTGCGAGGCTCCAGGTCGAGATAGCCTGGAGCACCGTGGTCTTTCCGGTGTTGTTCGGGCCCGCCAGCACGACGTGGCCGGGCAAATCGAACGCGACCTCCTTGAAGCACTTGAAGCCGCGGATGACGACCCGCCGGATCATCGCTGGGCTCCTGGCAGCGGCTTCACGACCAGCAACTCGTTGCCCCGATCGTCGATGACCTTGACCGCCATCTGAGCGTGCTCGCCGGCCGGGAACGGCGCGCTGGTCGTGCCGGACAAGTGCTCCCACACGCGGTCCTCGAACTCGCCGCGCAGGTGCTTCTTGAGGCTGTCCCAGGCGCCGGTTCGCGGGAAGAAGGCCTGGGACACCATGAAGCACAGACCGTTGTAGTCGGTGTCGAGGAACCACGCCGGGACGTCCTTGCCCTCGCGCCGTTCGTCGTCGGTTTTGAAGTGTTCGACCTCCATGGTGACCGGGTCGAACACGTCCAGCCCCAACAGGTGGACCTGGTACTGGTCGGGCTCCCCCTTCCGCTTCGACTTGTCGCGCGAGATCTCGACGTCGGGCAGGCCGCAGACGCTGAAGATCTGGCTCGACCGCATGTGCTTGAGCAGATCGCCCATGAGCAAGTCGGGCGTGGCCTGAATGTAGGTGGCCGGGATCGAGACCACCTCGTCGCACTTTTCGACGAGCTCGCGCGCATTGGGCTGGATCGCGAAGCCGATGACGAGGAGGCGGCTGTAGCTCCTGGCGTAGGCCTCGCGTGCGGCCTCGTAGACGAGCTTCTCGCTGACCGCGCCGTTCTCCGGGCCAAACACCAGAGCCACGGGCTTCTCGTCCCCGTTAGCCACCATCGCCTCTGCCGACAGGGACAGCGTCTTGGCCGGCAGGCGGACGTTCTTGAGAGCAACGGTGCGGTTCCCCGCGAGCCGCAACACCGGACTCCGCCGCAGGATCTCGACCATGCGGTCGACGAACGACCCGTGGACTTCGGCGGCCCCGGCGCCACTGTCTTCAATGCCGTCACCCTCCCAGTCGACCGGCGTCGGGATGGTGCCCTCGACCGTGAAGCGGCCGGTGACGCGGGTGATCTTCGGGTCGATCTCGGGTCGGTCGACCAGGACCGTCTCACCTGGCGGCGTATCGTTAGCGACCGACTTCAGTGTCACGTGAGGAACAATGCCCCCGACCTCCTCGCCCCTGCTGTTGCGCCTGCGCTTGAAAACGAAGCCGCTCGCAGGCCCGCGGTGATCTTCCTGCAGCTGGTAGTACCGGAACGTGGCGGTGAGCAGGCGTTGGCGCGCGAGCGCCAGGGGCACGCGACTTGTGTCAATGGTGATCCAACGACGACCCCACTGCTCGGCAACGTACGCCGTGGTCCCAGAGCCGCAGGTGGGATCGAGCACGAGGTCGCCCGGGTCCGTGGTCATTAGGAGGCAGCGCTGGATCACGAGCGAATCGGTTTGCACCACATAGAGGGGCTTTTCGGCGAATCCACTGCCCCCCGTGTCGCTCCATACGTTCTTGAGTGGCGACACAGGGAAGTCGTCCACGTACAGTTTGGAGCAGGGCGTGTTGCCGATGATCATCACACGCCCCTTCTTGTCGAGAGCCTCGGTGTCGTCGGCCCCTATGCTCCAGTGTCGGGTCGCCCCGGGTGTGAACTGACGTCCCTGGAGCGTGATCTCATTCCTCGCGTTCGGATTGGGCCCAGGTGAGGTCAATGGCCCCGGTCGAAAGACGCGCCAGCCAGGTGGAATGCTCGTGGGATCCGCGATCTCAGCGTCCGTGAGCTTGCGCTGGGTCTTCCCGTCTGGCGACTCCAACCACACGTACTGCTTTGCCCCTTCCTCTCCGGGGTCCTTCGTCACCATCAGCGGATGGAACTTGGACTTGGCACATTCCCGATCTCGGGCGTAGTGGAGGACGAAATCATAGGTGCTGGGCAACAGGGTGACGGACTGCGATCCCGTCTTTCGGAAGGCGATCTGGCCGATGTAGTTCTCGGAGCCGAACACCTCGTCCAGCACCTCCCGGACGTGGTGCAGATTGTCGTCGCTGATCTGGACGAAGATGCTGCCGGTCGGGGCGAGCAGCTCGCGGCAGAGGAGCAGTCGGTCCCGCAGGTAGGTGAGGTAGGAGTGCAGGCCCAGCTCCCAGGTGTCGCGGTACGCCTGCACCATCTCGGGCTCGCGCGTGAAGTCGTCGTCGTCGTTGTGGCTGACCTCGCGCTTGCGCACGAACGGCTGGAAGTTCGAGCCGAACTTCACGCCGTAGGGGGGGTCCATGTAGATCATCTGGACCTGGCCGCCCAGACTCTCGTAGCCCAGGAGCGAGTTCATCACGACCAGCGAGTCGCCGAGGATCAGGCGGTTCACCCAGTTGTCCTGGTACTCGTAGG